>CALLDH010000115.1 GCA_937998345.1 uncultured bacterium
GCCCCCCGCAGAACAGTCTCTTACTCATGGTCAACTCTTTCGCTGTGCAGCCGACGCGGCGTCATGCCGAGGCGGTGCTTCAATTCGATCCGGGATTCCCGGAAGAGCTGGATTGTACAGCCTGGTACCGATCCCACAAGCTTGGAGTCGATTCCTCGCCCAAACGAGTCTTGTAGTCTTCGTCTTTTGCTCGGCCCTGCAGCTTCGCGATTTCGCCGATGAGCTTCTCGCGGGACCCAACCGCTTTGCTGACCGCTTCAAGGACCTGCTCCAGATGGAGCAACTTACGGTTCGACACGTGCTGGAGGCCTTTTTCCTCGTTCAGCCGGTCGAGCCAAAGGTCCTTGTCAGCGGCCTTTTTCACGGCAGCAACCAGTTTCTCTTTCGCCTTCTTCGGATCGTCTCCGAAGCGCTCTTTTACAATCGACAGGGGGGACTTGCTCATTGCGTGCACCATGGCCCCGAAACGCCAGCTTTTCTGGGCTGGGGAGCGCCCGGAGTAGCACGGGGGACCCACCGCGCAAGGCGGGCCGAGGTCCTCCGTGGACCCCGGACGGCCATTAACACGTCTGGGTGAAAATTGGGGGCGAAGGTTCGGTGGATTCAGTTCGGCCAGCGCAGTAAAGTCAGCCCGCTCATGGCGGCCGAATTCGTTCACCTGCACGTTCACAGCGAGTTCTCGATGTTGGACGGCGCCATCCGGATTCCACAGCTCGTCGACAGCGTGGGCAAGATGGGCATGCCCGCGGTCGCGCTGACCGACAACGGCAACATGTTTGGCGCCGTGCAACTCATGCGCGCGTGCCAAGGGACGGATGTGAAGCCGATCCTCGGTTGCGAAGTGAGCTTCACCTCGGGCGACCGCCGCGACCCGCAGAACCACGAGCTGCATCATCTGTTGCTGCTCGCCAGCTCACAGGAGGGCTATCAGAACCTGGTGCGCTTGGTTAGTGCGGGCTGGGTCGAGGGGATGGCTGTCTACGATCAACCGCGCATCGACTTCGACGTGCTCCAGAAGCACAGCAAAGGCGTCGTGGGCCTGAGCGCGTGTATGGGCGGTTACGTCGCACAGGAGATTCTCAACAAGGGTCCCGAGGTCGGGCGTGAAGCGATCGCAAAGCTGCGGGACTCGTTCGATCCCGGTTACTTCTTCGTCGAGCTTCAGGATCACGGCTTTCCGGAGAACCGGCCACTCAACGAGGTCCTGAGCCGCCTCGCCACAGAGCTCGAGCTTCCGATGGTCGGGACGAACGACTGCCACTATCTCGAGCGCCAATCCTCGCATGCCCAGCTCGTGCTTCAGTGCATCGGTGCGGGGCGTAGCGTCCGCGAGATGGAAGCGGTTCATCACCACTCCTCCGAGCTCTATCTGAAGACCCCAGAACAAATGCTCAACCTCTTCGCGCACATCCCCGATGCCGCGAGGAACACGCTCCTGATCTCCGAGATGTGCGCCGGACAGGCCACCCCACTCGCGGACCCGAAGCTCCCGCGTTTTGCGGTGCCCGGCGGCGCAACCGAGGAAGACTACCTGCGCGCCCTATCGGTCGCGGGCCTCGGGCGGCGCATAGTGGAGATGCGGGAGCGCGCCGAAACGTTCGAAGAAAACCCATATCACCGCCGGCTCGAGCTCGAGCTGGACGTCATCTTGAAGATGGGCTTCGCCGGGTACTTCCTGATCGTTCAAGACTTCATCAACTGGGCGAAGGACAACGGCGGGCCAGTGGGTCCGGGGCGCGGTTCGGGCGCCGGCTCATTGGTCGCTTGGGCGCTTCGTATCACCGACCTGAACCCGATCACGCACGGACTCCTGTTCGAACGGTTCCTGAACCCCGAGCGTGTGTCGATGCCGGACTTCGACATCGACTTCTGCATGGATCAGCGCGACCGCGTCATTCAATACGTGCGCGACAAATACGGGCAGGCGAGCGTCGGTCAGATCGCGACGTTCCATCAGCTCAAGAGCCGCAGCGTCGTGAGGGACGTTGGGCGGGTCATGGGCATGACGCCGGGCGAAGCGGGTTTGATCGCCACCATGATTCCAGAGCCGGTCGGCGGGAAGAGTGTGCCGATCAGCGATGCTCTCGAGCAAGAGGCGCGGCTCAAGACGGCGTACGAGCAAGACAGCCAAGCGCACGAACTGCTCGACACGGCGCAGCCGCTCGAGAACCTCACGCGCCACGCAGGTATGCACGCAGCAGGCGTCGTGATCAGTGAGGGCCCGATTTGGGATCACGTGCCAGTGTTCTGCCCCGAGCAGAACGTCTACGTCACACAGTATCACAAGGATGACGTCGAGGCGGCAGGCCTGGTCAAGTTCGACTTCCTGGGACTTCGCACGCTGACCGTGATCGACATCGCGACGAAGCTGATCGACCGCCGGCCGGACCGACAAGGAATTCCGTTCCGAATCGACCAAATCCCGATGGACGACGACGCGACCTACGCGCTGCTGCAGTCGGGCGAGACGACCAATGTGTTCCAGCTCGAGTCGAGCGGCATGCAGAACCTGTTTAAGCAGCTCCGGCCAGACCGCTTTGACGACATCGTCGCGGCCGTCGCGCTCTACCGGCCCGGCCCCATGGGCGCGCAGATGGACAAGGACTTCGTGCATCGCAAGCACGGGCGGCAGCAGGTCGAGTACCCGCATCCGTCGCTCGAAGGCATCCTGCAAGAGACCCGGGGTGTCATCGTCTACCAGGAGCAGGTCATGCAGATCGCCCAGGAGATGGCCGGGTACTCACTCGGCGGCGCGGATTTGTTGCGGCGCGCGATGGGCAAGAAGAAGGCCTCCGAGATGGACAAGCAAAAGGCCATCTTCATCGAGGGCGCGACCGGGCGCGGTCACACCCGGGAAGAAGCTGAAGAGGTCTTCGACTTGATGGCGTACTTCGCTGGGTACGGCTTCAACAAGAGTCACTCGGCGGCGTATGCGCTGATCACGTATCAGACCGCGTATCTCAAGACCCACTTCCCGGTCGAGTTCACGTGCGCGACCCTGACGGCCGACAAAGAAAAGATCGACAAGGTCGTTCGCACGGTCGCCGAGGCGCGGTCGATGGGGATCACGGTGCTGCCCCCGGACGTCAACGAGTCCGAGATCGAGTTCACCGTCGTGTATGCGCCGGACGATGCCCAAGAC
>CALLDH010000116.1 GCA_937998345.1 uncultured bacterium
GGGCCGTTAGAGCCTCCGGCCCAAGCACCAGGTGATGGCGCACACCTCATCGAGCTTCTCGTCGAGATGTGTCGCCACGTGCGTCTCGATGTAGCCCCAGTCGGTGGCGACGTTCAGGGCCGCGCGAACTTCTTTGGCGGACCCACATGCGGTGGAGAACCGCGCCCGGGCATTCCCAGCATCGTTGCCGCGCGCCTCCGCGATGCTCAGAACCACACTCTGCGCAGCTCGCTTCAGTTGATCGGCAAGCGACTTGTCGTGCTCTCGAATGGTGTGAAGAAGGGGGACCAACTCTCGCACCACCTTTCGTGCTCTGTCGTAAACATTCGTCTTTTCCATCAGCGACTCCTTGGTTTTGGGTTGGGCCTCACTCCAGTGCGGCCCGACCCAAAACCAAGGACAAGCGATGACAAGTCGGAACTCGCCAGTCCCAGTGTCAGCGTCAGCGTCAGCGTCAGCGTCAGCGTCAGTGCCAGCGTCAGTGTCAGTGTCAGTGGCAGTGCCAGTGCCAGTGGCAGTGGCGGTGCCAGCGCCAGTGCCAGCGCCAGTGCCAGTGCCAGTGCCAGCGGTTGGCGGTTGGCGGTTAGGGGGCAGCGAGCTTGCGGGTCTGCGCTCAGATGAGCTTCCGGTACATCACGCGGATCTCTCGAAACCCGAGCGCATCGTGTGCGCTCCGCGCTCCTTCGTTGCCCGACCAGGTTGCTGACTCGATCAGCTCGCAGCCCGCCGCGGCGAAGCGCTCCTCGATCTCCCGAAGCAAGAGCTCACCGACTCCAGACCCACGGGACTCCGGCACGACGTACCAATCCTCCACCACGCCCCTCCGTGGCAGGATCCGCCTTGGCTCGACGGTGATTCGCCCGGTGATGTAGCCGACTGCCACGCCCTGGGATTCCGCTACCAGGACGTGGCTCGTCCGGTCTTTCAACAGCGTGTCCAAATCGTCGCGCAGGATTCGCTCGTAGTCCCGGTACTCGATGAGGGGGAGGTCTTCCTTGGCGACGACTTCGTCGCGGTGGCTTTGGTAGAGACTTTGGTGGAAGATGACCAGCACATCGCGGTCCGAGTCGTTCGCTTCGCGCACCATGATCGTCGAGACCATGGGGAGACCCTAGGGCGTTCGGCCTGATAGGGGTAGCGTCTATCGCACGCGGATTGAGTGGCGGATTCGGCCGAATGTCTTTCGCCCGATGCCGGGGACCCGAATGATATCTTCGATTCGTCGGAAGCGGCGCTTCTCGCGTTCGGCGATGATCGCCTGAGCCCGGCTTGGGCCGATGCCCGAGAGCTGGACGAGCTCCTCAGCCCCTGCCTCGTTGATGTTGATGCGGCTATCCTGCTCGACGCTTGGTGGACCCTGCTCCGGGGGCCCCGCGCCCCTGTCCGCCGCCAACGCCGGAGTAGGGTGCAGCGCCCAGAGCCCGACCATCAAGATCAGAAGGCGCTGCATCAGGCTGCCTGTTCGCTGGCCGTGGTTTCGCGGGCTTCCCTGGGCTGGTAGTCCCTGATGTGCAGCTCGCCGTTGACCGGCATCGCGTCGAGCCGGACATTGAGGCTGCCGTCGCGGTTCACGAACGCCGCGCCCACGCGAACCCAGAACTTCCGGCCGTCCTTGTTCCGTTCCACGACGGTGTACGCGATCTTCACCTTGTTTTCTTCGAGCATGTGTCCTCCTGGTTGGAATGCACCTGCACTCCAATGCACGCGCGGTGCCAACGGCCCGCCTAGTGATCCTGGGTAGCTACGACGCTCGAGTTGGCGAGCCTGGTGATTAGCGACGGCGGCCGCCATGCGATCTCCGGCTCAGTTTCGTTTGTTGGCCGTAGGAGTTCCTGTCAGTATCCCGCCGACCAGGTTGAGAAGGAGTCAGATGAAGATTTCACTTTCTGAGGGCACTTGGGACAAGTCGACCGCCGACATCGTCGCGATTGCCGTTCCATCGGGTAAGACCAAGCTCAATCGAGCCTTGGGCCGAATCGAGGTCGTCACCGGCAAGGGGAGCATCAAGCCCCTCGTCTCGGACGAACGCTTCCAAGGCAAGGCATCGCAGACGCTCAAAGTCGCAGCCGGAGGCAAGGCAAAGTCCCGCTGGCTGTTGCTGGTCGGCATCGGCGACGAGACGGACACTCAGAAGATCGCGTGGAGCATGGGGCACGCGCTTGCATCCTCCGCGCGCGCGCAAAAGAGCGCGGCGGTCGAGCTCCCCGGAGTGACCCCGGAGTCGGTTCGTGCTGTGGCCCAGGGGCTCGTCGCCGGGGCCTATCGCTACACGGAGTACAAGAGCGACAAGACGGCGGCCGCGACGCTCACCTCCGCGGTCATCCTAGGCGCCCCGAAAAGGGTGCGTGGCCTCACCGCGGCCGCTCGCAAAGGCAAAGTGATCGCAGAAAGCGTCAATTTCGCCCGTGACCTCGTCAACCGCCCGCCCAACGACTTGAACCCGGTCACCCTGGCGCGTGCGGCTTCAACAGAGTCCAAAAAGCTCGGACTGTCTTGCCGGGTGTGGAACAAGGCGCGCATCGAAAAAGAGGGCATGAACCTGTTGCTCGCGGTGAACAAGGGCAGCGCGATTGAGCCCCGTGTGATCCACGTGGTCTACAAGCCCACGCGCTCCGAGAAGAAGGTCGTGTTCGTCGGAAAGGGCCTGACATTCGATTCGGGCGGCCTGTGCATCAAGCCGGGGGGCTCCATGGTCGACATGAAGTGCGACATGGCCGGCGCTGCTTCTACGCTCGGGATCGTGTTCGCTGCCGCGCGGCTCAAGCTTCCGGTCGAGGTCCACGCTGTCGTCGGTTCCACCGAGAATATGACGGGCGCAAAAGCCTACCGGCCCGGCGATGTCTATAAGTCGCTGGAGGGCAAGACCGTCGAGGTCATCAACACCGACGCCGAGGGCCGCTTGGTCCTGGCTGACGTGCTGACCTGGGCGGTGCGCAAGCTCAAACCCGACTACATGATCGATCATGCGACTCTCACGGGCGCATGCATGGTCGCGCTCGGCCCCTGGCGCGCGGCGCTCTACACCGACGACGACGAGCTCGCTTCGAAGTATCTCGAAGCCGGGGAGGGGGAGGGTGAGTCGTTCTGGCGCATGCCGCTCGACTCGGAACTGCGTTCTACTCTCAAGAGCTCGATCGCCGACCTCAAGCACATCGGCGGCCGCTACGGTGGCTCGATCACGGCGGCGCTCTTCCTGAAAGAGTTCGTCGACGAGACCACGTGGATGCATCTCGATATTGCGGGCCCCGCGTTCGTCGACCGCCCCCATGGGCGGTTGCCGAAGGGCGGGACTGGGTTTGGTGTCGCGACCGGGGTGAAGTTCTTAGAAGGCCTCAAGTAGCCAGCATCAGAGCCTGTACGGGAACGTCACCTTGAATGATGACTGCTTGAATCGTGGGACGCGCGCGCGCTTGACCGCCGATTCGATGCAGGAGCCAACGGGGGTGCCCTTGAAGGGGCCGGAGGCGACTTTGGCGCTGCTGGCGCGGCCGGTCTTCCCGCTGAATACGACGTTGACGGCGGCCGTTCCGCCGCTGTCCTTTCTGCAGGACTTCACGGCACCGCTTACACCCTGAAGTGCGGTCTTCACGTCGCTACGTGTCGGTGCATCGGGGAGGCTCGAGCTGCTCGAGCTCGATGAGGTCGAGGCTTGCCTCGGCTTCGAAGGGGACGACGAACCGCCCACGACTTCGTCCATGAGCGCATCGAGATTGTTGCCGCTGCGCTTCTTGGGCGCTGGTGCCGGCGTCGAAGTGGCCGTGCTCCGGGTCGAGCTCTTGGACGTTCGTGAGCGCCTCGTCGAGCTCGACGAGGTGCGCTTCTTCGGTGCCGGCTCCCTGACCTCGGGGGCCGGTGCAGCCTCTGCGGGCTCCTCGATCGTCGCGGCCTCGACAGGCTCCGCGTTGGCGAGCGCCTCCTCGGGTGGGTCGGCCGGGGCCTGTGCGGCGGTCGCCACGTCGGCGGAACCCGGCATGGCCTGACTGGGTTGCTGCTCGGCCGCGGCCGTGATCTCGAGGGCATCGTCTTCAGAGCCTCCGAGCGCCATCCCGACCCCGATGCCGGCACCGACGATGGCGATGACAGCCACTACAGCCCCGCCGATCCACAGCCAGCGGTTGCCATCAGAGGTTTCCAGCGGGGCCGGACCGAGCAACGGCGCACCGAGTGCAGCCCCGCCGCCCGCACCGATCGAGAGCAGATCGTCGACAGCCTGTGACGGTGCTGCCTTGGTGCCTGGCGTGGTCGACTTCGCAAGCGCGCGAATGTCGATGAGCCCCGACCCCTCGCCGGCTGCCTGCGGTCCGCTCTGTGCGCCCGCCGAAGCCGATGGCTGGCTCGCCGCAGCGGGCGCACCGTCAGAAGGTGAACCGCCGCGTGACGCAAGTTGCTGTAGATTGGTGAGCGAGAAGAGAACGGAGTTTTCGTTTCTCTGGCCGGTCATGCGTTGAGGTGTCGACGCACCGACCGCTCCACCGCCGAAGCCCAAACCGCCCGCCATGGCACCTGAGGCGCCGGAGCCCTCGGCAGCGGCTGCCAGCGGCGAGTCGTCGGCTCCCGTCGGTGTGGGGCTCTCGTCGAAGCCTGCGAACATGTTGCCACTCGTGTCGATCTCACTTGTCGGCTCACGGCCGTTCCGGTCGCTGAAGAGATCACCGCCAGTGCCGAACGCGGACGTGTCGTCCACTCCGATTGGTGCGCTCTTCGCCTGCGCTGCTGCGCCGCCGAACACGGTCGTGAGATCGGGCACATCCCCGGCGACCTTCCAGTCGTCGAAGCCTTCCTTCCACACGTACGAATCGAGACCAACACTGCCCTTCGCGAACAACTGGCTGAGCTCAACCGGGCTAAGCGGCCCTTTCTGCTCGCCGTCGACCACGATGTACCAGGTGGCTTCGCTTCCCTGGTTCTGTGGCGATTGCGTCTCACCGAATGGGTGTGCGCCGGTCTGATCGCCTCGAACCTCCAGGACCGATGAGCATTTCTTGCATCGGATCTTGAAGATTTTCCCAGCGACCTTTTCGTCGGCGATGGAGTATTTCGCACCGCAGCTATCGCAAACGATCTTCATCTATAGCCCCCGTCTCCTCCCGGCCCAGGACAACTGGACGCGCGCCGGATCGAAGATTCCC
>CALLDH010000117.1 GCA_937998345.1 uncultured bacterium
CAGACCGCGGCGAACAAGCTGATCGACAGCGCCAACGAAGCCGGCGGCCCTGACAACATCACCGTGGTGCTCACCAAGGTGATGGGTCTCAGCTGAGCTCGATTCGGTGCTCCGGCGTGATCACCGCGCGGGTTGCCGAGCGCGTCACCGTCGTCCCGGGCCAGACGACGCATCGATCCAGCGTGACGCCGCCCCGGACCTCCACATCGGCCCCGACTATGCTCTGTCGTATGTCCGGGGAAGGCTCGACCGAGGCGGGCAAGATGCATCCGTCACGCGGCTCGACTCCCGGCCAGGTAAACAAACCAGAAGCGAGCTCTAGGTTCAGGCGGTGGTACTCCGAGACCGTTCCGAGATCCGCCCAGGGCGATTCGTCGATGATTCCAAGGACGGGCGCGCCGGAGTCCACCCAGCTTCGATACGCGCTCCGGATGACACAGCCCGATTCTGGCATCGCGGAGAAGGCTTCGGGGGCCAAGATGTGGACGCCGGTAAACATCAGCGCCTCTCGGACTCGCCCATCGTTCGGCGTGCCGAGAAGGCTCCTCACCCAGCCCTGCTCGTCGACGCCAATCGAGCCGAAGCGCTCTGGGTTCGGTGTTCGCCGAAGTATCATTGTTGCAACAGCCCCCCGTGCCAGATGTTCGGCGCGAGCATGCCGCAGGTCAGGCGCGAACAAGGTGTCGCCGTTCATGACCACCACCGGAGCTTGTGAGTCATCGAACAAAGCGTGCGCTTTCCGTAGCCCGCCGCCGGTGCCGAGGAGGACTTCTTCCCGGGAAAAGCAGAGCTTCACACCGGGTGTACGCGCCGCATCGAGCACGAACTCGACGCGTTCAGCGTGAGGGTGGGTGTTGGCGACGATGCTGCGTACCCCGCTTCGTGCCAGATGTTCCATTGCGAACGCCGCGAGCGGCCGATTGGCCACTGGGACAATCGGCTTGGGGCGGAGGTCGGTGAGCGGCCGGAGGCGCGTTCCGAGTCCGGCTGCTAGAAGCATGGCCTGCACTAGCGCATGGTATTCCTCGCGTGCATTGGGACCAAGCAATCTGGCTGAAGAAGAGCATATACTACGTGGTCATGAGGGGGAGATGAAGAAGTTCCTGCTGACCGGCGCGGCCGGTTTCATTGGCAGCAACACCGCGTCCGCGCTGCTGCGACGGGGCGATACGGTCGTGGGCGTCGACAACCTCAACGACTATTACGATCCTGCGCGCAAGCAGGCGAACTTAGACGCAGTTCGCGCCACGGCTCCAGATCCAGAGAAGTTCATTTTTCACCGGGCTGATATCCGAGACGAGGACGCGATGGAGGCCCTGTACGCAGAGCACGGCTTCGACGCAGTCATCCACCTTGCTGCGATGGCAGGTGTCCGCGCTTCAATTGAGGACCCGAAGCTATACCTAGATGTAAACCTCGGGGGCACACTCAACCTCCTCGAGGCTGGGCAGCATCACGGTCAGCCCCCGTTCGTCTTTGCTTCGACCTCTTCGGTGTACGGCCGGACGAAGGTGATACCCTTCATCGAGAGTGACCGCGCCGATCGCCCATTGGCCCCGTACCCAGCCAGCAAGCGGGCAGCCGAGCTTCTCGGCCATTCCTATTTCCACCTCTTCGGGCAGAACTTCACTGCCCTTCGGTTCTTCACCGTGTACGGCCCGCGGGGCCGGCCCGACATGATGGCCTACAAGGTGCTCGACAACATTTTTCACGGGGCCGAAGTGCCTCTCTACAACCAAGGCCAAATGCACCGCGATTGGACGTACGTCGATGACATCGTCCAAGGCATCATCGCGGCGGCGGATCGGCCCTTGGGCTTCGAGACGATCAACCTCGGCCGTGGGCAGCCGACGCTTCTCGCTGATTTCGTTCGGCTGATCGAGGAGCAGGCGGGCAAACGTTCGAATCTAGTCGACCGGCCCATGCCGGCGGCGGACATGGATTACACCTATGCCAACATCGAACGCGCGATGGAGCTTCTCGGGTACGCCCCGACGGTGACTGTGGAGCAAGGTGTGCAGAAGTTTTGGGCCTGGTATCAGGAGGCGGTCATGGGCGTGGGCGAGGCATGAGCCGGTTCAAGACCCGAACCTCCCAGTTCTTAATCGACGTCAGCGTCCTGCTGCTTGCTTTCTTTTTGGCGATGTTGGTCCGCTTCGACTGGGACGTGCCCAGCGTGATGTTTCGGCAGCTAGTGATCGTGCTTCCGTACGTGGTGCTCTTGCAGTACGCGTTTCTGTCCGGTTTTGGCATCACGCGTTTCTCGTGGCGCTACATTAGCCTGCGCGATGCTGTTCGGATTTTCGCGGCAATAGCGTCTGCGACGGCCTTGCTGATCTCGCTTAGGCTTCTGAGCCCGCTGCTGGTCGATCGGTTCCCGCTTGCGCGCTACGGCGTCGTTCCACTCGGGGTCTTGCTGGGAGACTTCGTGTTGGCGTTTATGGGGCTGACGGGGGTCCGGGCGCTACGACGGATGCTGGGCGAGCGCGCGGCGTCGAGGCAGTACCAACGAGAGGAAGCACCCAGTGAGCCAACGCTGCTCGTCGGTGCGGGTCAGGGCGGTGTTCTGATCGCCCAAGAGATTACACGCCGTCCCGACCTCGGCATCCTGCCAGTTGCGTTCGTCGACGATGACCCCGTGAAACAAGGTGCCGTGATTCACGGGATCAAGGTCATGGGGACGACGCTAGACCTCCCGCGTCTCGCTCAGCGATACCAGGTGAAGCAGGCGCTCATTACTGTCTCGAACGCGCCGGGGTCGGCGATCCGCCGTATCACGGAGAGTTGCAAGGACGCGGGTCTCACCGTGAAGATCGTTCCCGGCGCCTACGAAATCGTTGGCGGGCGTGTGAACCTTTCACGCATCCGTGAGGTCGCCATTGAGGACCTTCTACGGCGCGAGCAGGTGAAGCTGAACACCGAGTCGGCCGCCAGCGTCGTTCGCGGGCAGCCAGTCATGGTGACGGGCGCAGGCGGGAGCATCGGCGCCGAGCTCTGCCGCCAGGTTGCCGCGAATCGCCCTTCCCGCCTCGTTCTGGTCGAGCGAGCCGAAAACAATCTGTTTGAGATTCATTCGGAGCTTTGCGGCCGCTACTCAGATGTCGAGGTCGTTCCGTGCATGGCCGATATCACTGACGTACCCCGCATCACCAGCGTGTTCCGCAAGCACAGGCCCACGGTGGTTTTTCACGCGGCTGCTCACAAGCACGTGCCGATGATGGAACGCAATCCAGCCGAGGCCGTGAAGAACAACATTCTCGGCACGCAACTGGTCGCTGATCTGGCGGACAGCCTCGCCGTCGAGCGCTTCGTGATGATATCGACCGACAAGGCCGTGAACCCCACATCCGTGATGGGCGCGACCAAGCGAGCAGCGGAGCTCTACGTCCAGGCGCTATCGCCCCAAAGCGCCACAGATTTCGCCACTGTGCGTTTCGGCAACGTGCTCGGCTCCGCGGGAAGCGTGATCCCGATCTTCCGGCGGCAGATTCAAGACGGCGGCCCGATCACCGTGACCCATCCCGACATGACGCGGTACTTCATGACGATTCCCGAAGCGGTGCAATTGGTGATCCAAGCGGCAGCCTTGAGCAGCGGCGGCGAGACTTTCATTTTGGACATGGGGCAGCCGGTGCGCATCATCGACCTCGCCCACGACCTGATCCGGCTGAGCGGCCTCGAGCCCGAAAAGGATATCGAGATCCGTTTCACCGGCATTCGACCCGGGGAGAAGCTGTTTGAAGAGCTCTCGACGATCGGCGAAGGCATCGAGCGAACGGCCCACCCGAAGATCTTCAACGGGAGCTACCACCCGCCGCATCTTCCAACGCTTCGCGCGCAACTAGAGACCCTCGATGCGCTGTGCAAGGCTTCCGACCCGTCGGCGATACGTGGAGCACTGACGCAGCTTGTTCCCGAGTATGGAAACGACAGGGTGAACAGCGAGCCTCCCTCGCAGCAGAAGCAATCGTTTCGAGAGCCCGAACCCTTGGAGAGTGTGTGAAGATCCTTGTCACTGGAGGCGCCGGCTTCATTGGGAGCCATGTCGCAGAGGCCGCCGTTGAGGCGGGTCACGAGGTCCTGGTCGTTGACGACCTGAGCAACGGCCGGACGGAGAACCTGCCGCCTAACGCCGATTTTCATCCCATCGACATCCGGAACAGAGACGTGTTTCGCGAGCTGGCGATCCACTTCAAGCCTGACGCGATCAGTCATCACGCCGCGCAGGCCAGTGTCACGTTGAGCGTGCGCGAGCCCTTGCTGGACGCCGACGTCAACATCCTGGGCTCCCTCAACGTGGCCAGCGTGGCGTTGGAATGTGACAGCCGGCTGATCTTCTCGAGCACAGGGGGGGCCCTGTACGGCGAGGTTCCCGAGGGCCAAACCGCCGGTGAAGACTGGCCCGCGTTGCCGTTGAGCCCCTACGCATGCAGCAAGGCCAGCTTCGAGCTTTACCTGCGCGCCTTCGGCCAGGCCTCCGGCCTCCGGTACACGATCCTGCGCTACGCCAACGTCTACGGGCCGCGTCAGGATCCTCACGGCGAGGCAGGAGTCGTCGCGATCTTCCTCCAGCGCTTGCTTCGCGGCGAGCCGATTCAAGTCAACGCCCGTTCACAGGCGGGAGACGACGGCTGCGTGCGCGACTACGTCTACGTCGGCGACTCGGTTCGTGCAAACCTTGCGGCATTCGAAGGCGCGCTCGACGGTCGCACGATCAACATCGCGAGCGGAGTCGCGACCACGACTCGGATGCTTGCCGAGCGGCTCGTCGGCCTCGTCGGCAACCCAGCCGTCGTCGACGACGGGCCACACCGTCCTGGAGACCTCGAGCGGTCCGTTCTCGATCCGGCGGTCATGGTTTCGATCCTCGGAGAACCGACCCCTCTCGAGCGAGGCCTGACAGCCACCACCGAATGGTTCCGCAATCAGGCGCAGCTGCCGTGAGCGAGAGGGTCGCAGTCGTCGGGCTCGGGTATGTGGGTCTCCCGGTGGCCTTGGCCTTCGCGCGAAAGTTCGAAGGCACGGTCGGCTTCGACATCTCCGAGCGCCGCGTGAGCTCGCTTTCGGCGAACGAGGATTGGACTGGCGAGGTGACTCCTTCCGAGCTTCAGGAGAGTACGTTAATGCTCACCAGTGACCCCGCCGATCTCCGTGGGTGCACGTTCTTCGTCGTTGCGGTGCCAACCCCAATCGACTCCGATCGGCGGCCGGACCTCGGGCCGCTCCTCGCCGCGACTCGGGTTGTCGGAACAGCACTCGCTCCGGGCGCCGTGGTCGTCTACGAGTCGACGGTCTATCCTGGGGTGACGGAGGAACGATGTGGACCGCTCCTCGCGGAAACCTCGGGCCTGCGCCAGTCGCAGGACTTCAAGTTGGGCTATTCGCCGGAACGCATCAACCCGGGTGACAAGCTCCATACCTTCGAGAAAATCATCAAGGTCGTTTC
>CALLDH010000118.1 GCA_937998345.1 uncultured bacterium
GGCAAGCTGGCGTTCGTGTCGGGGCGCAACGCGAGCGACGAGTACTTCTACGGCTTCGACGAAGTGCCGGTGCACGACAACACGCGTCACGAGCGTATCCCCTGGCTCGATGCGCACGTCGAACTGTCCGGGCCACTCGTCCGAGACGTGCAGGAAACCTTCATGCACACCTGGGACCGACAAGGAGGGGCGCCGATTCCCCCCGGGCAGGATGTTTTCCCCGAGCTCGCGGCGGCTGGTTCCTCCGCCGGTCGTCTGGTGGTGCACCGCGGCCTTGCCGAGACCAACGGCCTGGCCATGTACGAGGCGATGTTCGATGTCGCGGAAGACCACGTCTACATCGTGAACGATTTCCCGTTCGTTCCAGCTCTCGAGCGCGGGATCTATCGGCTCTTGGCCCGAGACGTGAGCGTCAAGCTTCTCACGGGCAGCGCGACCGCCCGGCGCGAGGACGGCACGTTCTTCCCGGCGCCCCTGCACCGCACGCTCTTCGAGTACATGGTGAAGGGGAAGCTGGAGCCGCTGCTTCAGGCAGGCGTCGAGATGTACGAATTCGTTCCACCGCCGTCTCCGGTGAACGTCGCGCGCGGCGGGCATGTCCGTCCGTACGTGCACGCCAAGCTCGTGTCCGTCGATGGGCGCGTGACCAGCATCGGGTCCGCCAACCTCGATGCCACGGCGAGTTTTTGGGAGAGCGAGGCTAACATCGTCGTGCAGGACGCCGAGTTCGCCAGCGGCGTCGAAGCCACGCTCCAGAAACTAATCGACGGCAGCGTCGAGCTCGACCCCGAATCCGAATATTGGAAGCGGGAGCGGGCCCAACGTGCCGTCGTGGCGACGCTCTGGCCAGGGACGTTTTACTCCTGAGCCTTGAGCTCCTCACCGGCTTCTGCCGCCGCGTCTTCAGCCTTTTCCGCGTCTTCGACGGCCGCGTCTGCCTCGGCCGTTGCCAGGTCGTAGGTCACCGTCATCCGAACCTGGAATGCGCGGTCGATCTCGACCTTCTCGATGCCATCGACGGTCTTCACGTTGATGATGCCCACCGACTCACCGCTTGCCGCGGCGTTGGCCTCGAGCGCATTGAGGTTGGCGATCACCTCACCCGTCGCGGTCATCTTGAACGACTCGACCGAGAGCTCGATTCCTTCTTCCTCGAAGGTCACCGTCTGCGGGAGAGCGGTCTGCTGCGTCTGCACGGAGAGCTTGAGCTCGTCTCCGACCTTCTCGGTTAGCGTGTACGTATCCACTTGGCTGACCTCGAAGCCGTACAGGACGAGATCCTTGCGCGCTTCCCAGCGAGCGCCGGCGCCGATGGCCTGGGCAGGCAGAATTACTCGAGACAGCGACGTGCGCGCGTTGATGATCATCGCGAGTAAGCGAACCGGGACGTCGGAGCGCTTGGCGGCCTGGTTCAGCTCGGTCCTCTGGATGATGCCGCGGTCGTCTACCTCGACCCAGCCGCCGACGTTGTTGAGCACCGATGCGCTCTTGTTCAAGTCGAGCGCGACCTTGGGGTCGATGCCCTCGGGGACGATCGCTTCGGACTTGACGATCCGGACATCGAAGCGGGTGCTACCCCGCTTCCCCTCGAGAGAGGGTCCGGAAATAATCGTCAGTCGAACCCCCGGGGTCACGGCCAGCTCAGTGCCGCCATCCATGGTGGTCAGCGAAGCGATCCCAAACTCCATCATCGAAGTCGTCGTCGTCCCGTGCGCGATCTTGTAGCGCACCGTCTCACGCGGCTCTTGGCCTGCATCGAGCACGAGAGCCGGATCGCCCTTCTTGGCGTTGTTCGCCGTCGAGGAATCTTTGCACCCGTTCAACACGAGCAGCGCGGACATCAGAATCAACGCGCGTAGTAGCACTTGCTTAGTCATGGAATCTCCTTTTCGGCGCCCCTGAATCGCCGTGTATTGCGGCTCTATATCGCAAGGTCACCTCGGCACGTCAAGGTTGCGCCGTGGCGGGCGCCTGGACGCGTCGATACCCCTCGGGGAGCGAAAACACCGCCGGCGGCACTGGGACCCGCTGGATCTCCTCGACCAGGAACACCACTGGGACCCCGCCGGCCTGCTCGACCCGCATCTTCATCGAAAAACCAGGCTCAACCCCGTACTTCTTCATCGCTTTGCTGCGTTCGTCGTCCGACATCTCGAGCCCGAGGTTCCGGCCCCTGAACGCTCGTGTCCAAAGGTCTGCTGGGTACTTTTGGGTGAGCCAAAGGTCGATCACGGCGCTGTTGTCTTGGTCGATCACCCGGACGTGCCGCGTTTCGACCCCGCTCACGATCTCCTTGCCGAGCTTCTTGATCTCCAGGTTCGCGTTGTCGCCGGCTCCGGTCACCTGCTTGCTCGTTGCAGCTAGCGTCGAGTAGGGCAGCTCTACGATGGCCTTCTGCTCGTGCGCGATCGAATAGTAGCTCTTTCCCGTAGCCGGCATGATGGTCGTGGCGTGCACGGGCTGGCCTTCGGCGTCCTTCGACTGGATATCCATGCGGACGTCGCCGGCTTTCGAGTATCGGGCGCGGATCTGTGCGGCGACCCCTTGCTCGCTCGATAGGCTCGCCTTGAGCATGCCTTCGAACGCAAGCGCAGGTGACGCGAAGAGCATCAGAGATAGGCACGCCAGGACAACACGCATCGAGCGCCAAGCTTAGGCCGACAAGACGACCAAGCCAAACCCCGCATCGTCGTATAGCTGGTCGAAAGTTTTCGCGAACTTGGCCTCGATATTCTTGCGCTTGAGCTTGAGCGTGGGGGTGAGCTCATCTTCCTCGACGCTGAATTCGCGACCGAGGACGTGGACCTTCTTGATCGCCTCGACCCGCGACAGGGCTTCGTTGGCCCTCTTCACCGATGCGACGATGCGCTCTTCCACTTCCGGATCTCGCGCGACCTCTTCGAGGAGGGCTTGGAGCTCGGCAGAACGTCCGAGAGGGTTCTCGGTGAGGGCCTTGATGTGCCGGTCGGCCGCGGCGTCATCGATGCTCTTCTGCTGACGAGCCCATTCCACCGCTTCGGCGGCGCCCACGGTGACCAGTGCGACGAGGTACTTCCGTTTGTCGCCGTGCGCGTGCGCCTGGCTGATCATCGGGTCCGATGCTTTGATCTCGTTTTCGATGTTCGCCGGCGTGATGTTCTTTCCACCCGCGGTGATGATGATGTGCTTCTTGCGATCGAGGATGTGAACGCAGCCGTCCTCGTCCTTCTTGCCGATGTCACCGGTGTGCAGCCACCCGTCGATGATGGTTTCGGCGGTCGCCTCGGGGTTCTTGTAGTAGCCCTGAAACACGACTTTGCTGCGAATCAAGATTTCGCCGTCGTCCGCGATCCGGTCTTCGACGATGCTCAGCGGCCGGCCGACCGATCCGAGCTTCACGTGCCCCGGCACATTGGCATGAGTGATCACCGTCGACTCGGTCATCCCGTACATCTCGAAGACCGGAAATCCCGCTGCCCAGAAGAACTCGAGGATTTCTGGCGCGATCGGCGCCGCGCCCGTGATGAAGTACCGAACGCGCCCCCCGAAAACAGCGCGCAGCTTCGAAAACACGAGGCGGTCGGCCAGGCCGTACTTCAACTTCAAACCGAATCGGATCGGCTCGCCCGCTTGCCAATGCTGCACGGCCTCGCGGCCGACTCGCTCAGCCCACCGAAAGATGCGCTGCCGGGTCGGGGATGCCTGCTCGACCGTGCTCATGATCTTTGCGTAGGCTTTTTCGAAAATGCGCGGGACGCTGCCGAAGATCGTCGGCTTCACTTCGGCGATTTCTTCGAGCACTTTGGCGATGCTCGACGCGAAGTACGTGCCCATGCCCGTGTTGATGCGTCCGTAGAAGGCCAGGACACGTTCGGCTACGTGCGCCATCGGGAGAAAGCTCAGGCCCACGTCGCCTTCGTCGATCGAGAAGGCTTCGTCCTGGTCGCGCATGACCGTCATGATGTTGTCGTGCGAAATCATCGCGCCCTTCGGAGGTCCGGTCGTGCCGCTGGTGTAGACGATGATCGCGGTGCTGTTCGGGTCGACCGTTGCGACGCGCGCTGCGATGGCCGGGCGGTCCACCGGCGTCTGCAGCACGCTTTCGAAGGGGACCAGCCAGCGGTGGGCCTCCATCAGCGACTCGACGCCGCGCGTGTCCCAGACGATGACTCGCTCGAGCTGTGTGAGCTCATCGCGCCGCGCAAGGATCTTGTTGACCTCTTCGAGCCCTTCGACGAACGCAACCTTCGTGTCGGCGTGGTCGAGGATGTAGGCGAGTTGCTTGGGCGTCAGCGTCGGGTAGGCGCCCAGCGTAACTGCTCCTGCGAGCAGGCCCCCGACGTCGCAGTAGCACCAGGCGGGACCGGTGCTGCCGACGACGCAAACCTTGTCTTGGATCTGCAGGCCGAGCCCGAGCAAATAAGTGGCGACCGCGCCGGCCTGCTCGGAAAACGCGTTCCAGCTGACCGGTTGCCATTGATCTCCATCCTTGAAGTAGAAGGCGGGCCTGTCACCGTCCCGCTCGACGCGCTTCAAGAACATCTCGCCGACCGTTTCCGCGCGCCGGGCGATGTATTCGGCAGGCGTGCTGGTGGAACGGTCGCTGTCGAACATCTTCGCGGGTTTACACCGGATCCGGGCTCGAGATCTAGGCCCTCGGTGCCGGATTTGACGGCGCCGCAAGCCCCGCTACAATCCGCCCCCTTCCAGCCGCAAAGGCAAGGCTATCCCATGCGTGACCTCATCAAGCTCAGCTGCGAAAACTGCGGCAAAGACAACTACGTGACGGACAAGAATCGGCGCACCATGCCCGAGAAGTTCCACATCAAGAAGTTCTGTCCCAAGTGCCGCAGCCACCATCCCCACAAAGAAGGCAAGATCAGCAAGGGCTAAAAAGGGGTCAGAGGCCCCTTTTTCCCCGGAAGCCTTCGGCGCGGATCTGTCCCGCCCCGCCGCCCCAGTCCTATCGCCTAGGGGCAACTCCCTAGCCGCTGCCTACTTGCCGGCGCCCGCGTGCAACGTAGAAAGCCGTCATGGCGAACGACGACACGCACAATCTCGGCATCGGGTATCTACTGTGGATTTTCGGGTTCATGGGGGCGCACCGCTTCTATTACGGGCGCCCGGTGAGCGGGACCATTTGGTTTTTCACGCTGGGGCTCCTAGGCATCGGATGGTTGATCGACTTGGTGTTGATGCCGTCACTCGATCGTTCCGCAGAGCTCCGATATGAGTCGGGGCCCGTCAGCTACAACGTGACCTGGATCTTGCTCACGTTCGTCGGGATCTTCGGCATTCACCGGATCTACATGGGGAAGTACCTGACGGGACTGATCTACTTTCTGACGGGCGGTCTGTTCTTCGCGGGCATCCTGTATGACTACTGGACCCTCAACGAGCAGATCCGCACAGCCAACACCCGCCAACATTCACCCCTTGAAAAAGGGGACTGTCCCCTTTTCTAGAGGCGGTCGGCTAGGCGGGCTACTAGGGCGCCGGTGCCGCCTAGGTGGCGGGGGGCGGTGCGGAAGGCGAGGACGAAGCGGGCGGGGGCGCGCTTGCTGAGGGCTTCGACGATGCTGGCCTGTAGGGTTCCTTTGCCGTCGGGGCTGTGTAGTCCCTTGCCGACGATGATCAGGACCCAGCGATTGCCGTTCCGTTGGCAATCTCGGACGAAGCGCTGGACCTCACGCTCGGCCTCTCGGGCGGTGCGGCCGTGCAGGTCGCACTCCGCTTCGATCTCGAGCCTCGGGTCTTCGAGCGCGTCGAGAATGCTCGAGTGTGTGGATCGACGCCTCCCGAGGACGATTCCGCTGCCCTCGCGCTCGACTCGGAGCGATTCGACCGGCCGCGACGAGGCCGTTCGAGCGCCGCGCGCTGACGCTCGAGGGTTTTCAGCGGGCGGCATTACACGCTTTCTCGTGTTTTCGCCGAGTGGTTTCACGTCGGCAAAGGCTCGCTCGAGTGCCTCGCGATCGCTTCTAGACGCACCTGCGGAGCTGCCTTTCGGGCGGCCGCCCTTGCCGCCTTTTCCGTCTGACCTAGCCACCGTCCAGCCATCATGAACCGGCACCGGCCCGTCGGGCAATTTGCGCAACCAATGCGGCATCTGGCTCATCGGCGAAGATTCTTCGCGTCGTTCGATTCCAGCCCCCGAATATTCAAGGCTTTTTCGCGGCGAAGCGTGGCACGGCCATTGCAGGTTGTAGAAGGTGATGGACGTCAGTCGCCGGTATTGGAGCGGTGTGTCGGGTCAGCCGAGGCGGTTGGATTCTCCTCCGTGCGCGGGAGTCTGCGGCGGATCTCCCGCTGTGCACAACCAGCTGCCAGAGGTTGCCACGACGCTGGGGCCTGTTTCTGAGCCGTGCGACTGGGGTCCTTCGTAATTGTTGAGTTGTGGCTGAGACACGCTGGTTGAGGGTTTCCTACTGGGTCGGAGCGATCGCCGACGCCGTTGCCGGCGTTGCGATGCTTTTCCCCGACGCCGGGGGCGTGGTTTATGGCATTCCGGACTTCGAGCCCACCACAGCGTACCGCTACGCCATGCGGCTCGGCGCCTCGTTGATGTTCGGTTGGACAGTCCTCCTTCTTTGGGCAGATCGGAAGCCTCTCGAGCGTAGGGGCATCCTGCCCGTCACCGTCTTCGTAATCGCCGGCCTTGCCTGGGCAGGCGCGTTTGCCGTCAACGCTCACTTCATTTCGCTGCCCAATATGATCCCGACTTGGGTCTTGCAGGTCCTTCTGACGGTGCTCTTCCTCTACAGCTACTTCCGATCCGGGCGCGCGGCGGCCGAACGGCTCATCCCGCATGGCGCCTCGTCGCTACCTGAGGCCGCCGCGGAGTTCCTTGCTCAGAAGCGCTTTGCTGTGGCTGGTGTGTCGCGCGCGGGCAATGCCCCAGCCAACCTCATTTTCAAGAAGCTGAGGGATAGCGGCCGCGAAACGTACGCAATCAATCCTAACGCCGAAACGGTCGAGGGGGATCGCTGCTACGATTCGCTCGCCTCTCTCCCGGAGCCCCCAGATGCCGTCGTGATCGCCACGCATGCAAACCAAGCCATCGAGATCGCTCGACAGTGCAAAGCCGCAGGCGTCCGGCACGTCTGGTTTCATCGCTCCATCGACGGAGGCTCATATTCCCCCGAGGCGGCCGCGTTGTGCGCGACCTACGGCGCGATGGTGATTCCCGGAAGCTGTCCCATGATGCACCTGGAGCCGATCGACGTCGCGCATCGATGTATGCGGGGTGTGTTGAGCCTGACTGGCACGCTGCCGAAGGCAATCGAGACGCAGAAGGGCTAGCCCTTCTTGGGCGCTTCGCGCTTCGGGCGCAGATTGCACTGCAGGATTGCCTTGCGGACCCGCACCGCATCCGGTGTGACCTCCACGAGCTCGTCCTGGTCGATCCAGTCGAGCGCGGTCTCGATGGTCAGCTCTTTGTGCGGCGTCAGGACGACGTTTTCGTCTTTCCCCGCGGCCCGAATGTTGGTGAGCTTCTTTTCGCGCGTGCAGTTCACGTCGAGGTCACTCGGACGGTTGTGTTCGCCAACGATCATGCCTTCGTAGACCTTCGTCGCCGTGCCCACGAAGAGATTGCCTCGCGGTTGCAGGTTGAAGAGGGCATACGGCGTCGTGACGCCTTTTCGGTCGGAGACAATCGCTCCGTTCTTACGGCGAAGCAGGGGGCCTGCGTAAGGGTCCCAGCCTTCGAACATGGTGTTGAGGAGCCCCTCTCCACGCGTCTCCGTCATGAACAAGGAGCGGAAACCAATGAGTCCACGTGAGGGAACCCGGTACTCGATTCTCGAACGATTGGCGCCGATGGGGCTCATCTTGCCCATGACACCGCGCCGGTCGCCAAGGAGCTGGGTCACAGTGCCCACGTGATGCTGGGGCACGTCGACGACGACGGTCTCGACCGGTTCGAATTTCTTCCCGTCGATCTCGCGAACCACGACCTCCGGCATTCCGAGCGCAAACTCGTAGCCTTCCCGCCGCATCGTCTCAGCCAGGATCGCCAGCATCAGCTCGCCACGGCCGTACACCATGAACGAATCGGCCTCGTCGCCTTCCTCGACCCGCATGGCGATGTTGCGCTGCGCCTCTTTGAGAAGCCGTTCGCGCACCTGCCGCGAGGTGACGTAATCGCCGACGAGCCCCGCGAAAGGCGAGGTATTGACCATGAAACGGATCTTGATAGTCGGCTGCTCGACGGTGATCCGCTCGAGCGGGTTCGGGTGGCTCGTAGGGGTGATCGTGTCCCCGATGTGCACGTCTTCGATGCCGGAGATCGCGACGATGTCGCCTGCGGACGCTTCGGTGATGCGAACGCGCTCCAGGCTTTCGAAGCCCCACAACGCGCCGACTTTCCGTTCCAGGACGCCGTCCTTGCCGATGATCGCCAGGGTCTCCTGCGGCTTGATCGTGCCATTTCGGATGCGTCCGATCGCGATGCGGCCGACGTACTCGTCGTGAAGGGTGTTGTGCACCAGCAGCTGCAGGGGAAGGGCGGGGTCGCCCTCGGGGGCGGGAAGGCGTTCGATCAGGGTTTCGAAGAGTGGGGTCAGGTCGCTCGACTCGTCGGCGAGCTCGCGCTTGGCGATGCCGTCCTTGCCGATCGCGTAGATGTGCGCGAAGTCGGCCTGCTCATCGGTCGCTCCGAGGTCGCAGAACAGATCGAACACTTCGTTGAGGGCTTCGTCGGGGCGTGCGTCGCTTCGATCGATCTTGTTGACGACCGTGACCACTGGCAGGTTGAGCTCGATGCACTTCGACAAGACGAACCGCGTCTGCGGAAGAGCGCCCTCGGCCGCGTCCACCAGGAGCAGCGCGCCGTCGGCCATGCGTAGCGTCCGCTCGACCTCGCCGCCGAAGTCCGCGTGCCCGGGCGTGTCAATGAGATTGATCTTGTAGTTTCTCCAGCGAATCGATGCGTGCTTCGCCAGAATCGTGATGCCGCGCTCGCGCTCGAGGTCGTTCGAATCGAGGACGCGCTCGCGCACGGCCTCATTCGCCCTGAAGACGCCCGTCTGATGCAACATCGCGTCCACCAGCGTCGTCTTGCCGTGGTCGACGTGGGCGATGATCGCCACATTTCGAATCATATTCTGCACGTCTCGTAACCCCCACGCTTTCGCGAGAGCGCGCGTCTTGGCAGATCCACGACAAGGTCGCCAGCCGCCCGGGTTTGAGCAGGGGCTTCCGGGTCGCTAAGGTGAAAACGGGGGAACCGAGAATGTCAGGATTCAGCCGCTTCGGGTGCGCCGTTGGCTTGATTGTCGCGCTTTTCGGGTGTGGCGACGCATTGCCGAGCGATCCGCGAACCGATCCAAACGACGGGCCGCCGGTCGGCAATGGCGACGGAACGTGCAATGTCCCGGCCGAGGCTCAGGAGGAAGATGTCTCCGATCCCGACACCGTGATCGGGGAGGGAACGCCGGAGAGCTGCACCTCCGACGCTTTCGTCGAGGCCGTTGCGCGAGGCGGCATCATCACGTTCGACTGCGGGCCCGACCCGGTCGTCATTACGCTCGACCGAACCGCGAAGGTCTTCAATGACCAGAACCCCGACATCGTGATCGATGGCGGTGGCAAGGTGACCTTGAGTGGCGGGGGGCGCGTGCGGATTCTGTATCAGAACGCCTGTGATGAGGCCCAGGTCTGGACGACCTCTCACTGCGACGACCAGGACCATCCACGCCTGACCGTGCAGAATTTGACCTTCGTGGATGGCGACGCGAAGGCCGAGGGTGAGGGCCAGCTCGGTGGCGGTGGCGCGATTTACGTGCGCGGCGGGCGCTTCAAAGTGGTCAACTCCCGGTTCCTCAACAATGTATGCCCCGACGTCGGTCCCGACGTTGGCGGCGGGGCGATTCGCGTCTTCGACCAGCATCAGGACCGCCCGGTGTACGTCGTGAACAGCACCTTTGGTGGCGAAGGGCTCGGCAACGTCTGCTCCAATGGCGGCGCGCTGAGCTCGATCGGTGTCTCCTACACGGTGGTCAACAGCGCGTTCACCCACAACGAAGCGATCGGCTACGGGGCCAACCCGCAGCGATCCGGCACCCCGGGCGGTGGCAGCGGTGGCGCCATCTACAACGACGGCAACACCTTCACGCTCACGATTTGCGGAACCCACATCGCCGACAACACCGCCAACGAGGGTGGCGGCGCCATCTTCTTCGTCAGCAACGACCGAAGCGGCACCCTGATCATCGAAGACTCCGTCCTGCAGAACAACCCAAGCGACGGTTTCGAAACCCAGGGCTACCCAGGCATCTTCGTCCTAGCCAACGGCAACCCCCAAATAACCAACTCCACCATCCATAATTAACCCCTCGAAAAAGGGGACAGTCCCCTTTTTGAAAGGGTTAACCCTTCTCAAAAGAGCACTGCCCCTTTTAGGCGCGGATGGCTATGTGGCGTTCGTATTGGGGGTCTTGGGTTTGGGGGTGGTGGCGGTGGGCAGGTTGGGTTTCGGCGTGGGTGGCGTCTAGGAACCGGAGGACGGCTCCTAGCATGTGGGAGGTGCGCGGGGAGCAGAAGAGGTCGAAGGCGTGTTGGGCGCCTCCGAGCTCGGCGTAGACGACCGGTGCGCGGGATGTCTCGCGAAGTTGGTTAGCGAAGTAGCGTGCCTCCTCCACCGGTGCGAGCGTGTCGCGGTCTCCATGAATTACGAAGAAGGGCGGCGCATCGGCGTGGATTCTTTCGATCGGGGACGCGCGGCGGAACTTATCGGGCTCGTCCTCGCGGAACGCTTTCATGATCTGGCGCTCGAGCCTGCGATACCAAAACGGAAGCCGATTGGTTCCGAGGCGGCTGGTGAAGTCGTACACGCCGTAGATCGGCACCGCTGCTTGTAACGAGGTGTCCGCGTCTTCGAAGCCGGGCTGGTACTCGGGGTCGTTCGCAGTCAAGGCCATGAGCGCGGCGAGGTGCCCACCAGCGGAGCCCCCGGTGACCGCGATGAAATTGGGATCGATGCCCCACTGTTCGGCGTGGTCACGAATCCATGCGAGGCCCGCCTTGAGGTCCACGAGGTGGTCGGGAAATGTGGCGCCCGGGCTGAGGCGGTAGTTGAGGTTGAAGCAGACCCAGCCGTTGGCCGCGAGATGAGACATCAGCGGCCAGCCCTGCTCGCGCTTGTCGCCCATCACCCACGAGCCGCCATGAATCTGGATGATGGCGGGACGCTGGGTGCCCCTCGAAGCTGGGGCAACGACATCGAGTTTCAAGATCATGCCGGCAACCCGCCGATACACGATGTCGCGGGTGACCTCGACGCCCCTGCGGCGCTTGTAGAATGGCAACACGACGTGTGTGCGAGGCACGCGCTTCGTTTCGCGAACTGCCTCGAAGTCACCAAGGGCGATGTCGAAGGTCTTGCGCGCACGGTTGCCATCGGCGAATAGGACGAACAGGCCCAGCCACGAGCCGAACGTAATGATCAGCCCGGCCCAGCCAGGCCAGGCTTCGAGCGCGCCAAGCTCGACGAACACCAGCGCGGCGATCGACTGCCAAAACACATGATGAATCGCCAGCTCTGCGGTCAACCAGGAGCCAAAGAAGCTCGGCATGAACAAAGCGGGGATGCGTCGCACTGGGACGAATGCGTTCGCCGTGAAGATGGCGCCGATGAGGCTGACCGCCAAGAATGCCCAAGCCGTGGTCGGTGCGCCCAGAAACATCGGTGAGACGGTCTATCCTTTCCTGCGAAGAAAACGGCTGACCAGTGGCCGTGGGTTTTCTATCGCCAGGGTATCGAGCGTGACCTGCATGATCGAGGTGATCTCTTGATAGCACTGCTCGAGCACTTCGGGATCGTCGGCGCCTTCGGAACCGAATCGACCCCAATCGAGTGGCTCGCATACCTGCACGGTGATCTTCGCGGGCAGCGGCACGCCTGGCAACGCGGGAGACGAAATGCCCCAGGGGAGTTGAAAGAGCAGCGGTGCGCCGTCCATCCGAACCCTGTCCAAGCCGAGGAGCTTTGCGAAACGCTCGCCGCGCGCGAGGACGATGGTGGTTTCGTGCCCGCCGTGGCCTACCACCGGGACCACAGGAACCCCGGCCTGAAGCGCCAAACGGATGAAGCCCTTGCGACCGTTGAACACGACCCGGTTGCGATCTTTCCACGGTCGGAACACCTCGTAGGAGCCGCCGGGATAGAGGAGAACTGAGCAGCCGTCGTGCAACGCAGCCTCCGCGTTGTCCATGCTGGCCGGCATTTGGCCGATTTTCTGCATGAGCTCGCGCCATCCAGGCACGCCGTAGACACCATCGAACGCGAGCCCCATCAAGGGGTCGTCGAAACCCCGCGCGCCATACCAGGCCGCATATACCGCGCTGGTGTCTGGCGTGATGATTCCACCTGAGTGGTTTCCGATCAGCAATGCAGGGCTCGGGGGCACCCGATCCATACCGCGGACCTCTGCGCTGAAGTAGCGCGAGAAGGCCTCCATCTTGGGCACGAGCTTGCGCATGAACTCCGGATCGAACTGCCGTGCGGGCTCTTGGAGAGCAGTCTCGGTGGCCTCGGCCCACTTGTTCCAGAAGCCAGTCTGCATGAAGCTCCGCATGGCCTTCACTACACTTGGCGGCAGCTTCTGCTCGAGACTGTTTGCTTTGTCACTCATTGCTTCGCATGGCGTCGCGCAAATCCTGCGCCCGGAATGCGCGCGCTTTGCTAGTGCTAGCGGGGCTTCGGCACTGTTCTATCCGGAGTCGGGTTGAATGAAAATAGTACATGTTCTATTTTCGATCGACTGGAGCAATGGATGATTGGTGCGGGCGTGTGGTCGGGTTTGATTCATCGGTTGTTTCCGTGGCGTGCACCGGCTTCAGTCGAGGGACCGCGCCGCCGTAGACGCAAAGCGGCGGGCTCCGAGAAGCAAACACCTGCCGCCAGCATCCGCCTCGCACGAAGCAATGCCTACACCGGCCTCGCCCGTTTCACCGGACGCTCGGTTGATCGGCTTTTCCTCACAGCGATGAGGCGACCTCATCGCTACCCCGGTCCCGGCGACTTGGCGCGAGTCGGCGAGGAAATCGCGGCAGCACACGCTCTTTATCGCAACGGTCGGCCCGCGGCGCCGAGCGCGTTTCACACCACCCCGCCGCCGCTCCTGTCTCCTTCGATCGAGCCCGCATGGCATCCGTCGATGCGATTTGAATGGCTCTCATTCGAGAGCGGCTACTCCGCGCCCGCGAATGACCCCGCGAGCGACCGGTGGAACAACTACGAACGCAATCATGTCGCTCATGCCTGGGCAGCGCGCCACAGCGACCCCGAGAGGCCCTGGCTGATCTGTCTGCACGGCCTCGGGACAGGCGGCCCCTACGCCGACTTCGCAGGATTCCGCGCCGAGATGCTGCACCACGAGCTCGGGCTCAACCTGTTGATGCCGGTGCTTCCGCTGCACGGCCCGCGCAAGCCGCCGGAGCTGCCGATAGCTTCGCTCTTGTCCTATGATCTTCTCGATGCATTCCATGGCATCTCGCAAGCGGTCTGGGATACGCGCCGCCTGATTCAATGGGCGCGCGCCCAGGGCGCCACAAGATCGGCTTATACGGGCAGTCGATGGGCTCTTACGTTTCCGCGTTGCTTTCGGGCCTCGAGGACGTCGAGATCGTGATTGCGGGAATTCCGGTCTGCGACATTCCGGATTTGTTCGTGCACCATGCTCCGCTCGATCAGCGCCAAGAGGCCGAGGAGAACGGCGTGCTTGGCGTGCGTACACGTGAGCTGTTCGAGCTCGTCTCGCCCCTGTCGGTGACGCCTCACACGACGCTCGAGAACCGTTTCATCTTCGCTGGAAGCGACGATAAGGTCTCGACGCCCGAGCAGGCCGAGCGCCTCTGGGAGCACTGGGGGCAACCGGGGATTCGCTGGTTTGCCGGCGGCCACGTGAGTTTCTTCTGGTCATCCGAGGTGGCGCCCTTCGTCGATCACCGCCTTCACAAGGCCGGCTTTGCCGTTTTGGATCACTGAGGCCAGGGATGGAGCGATTCACAGGGCAGGACGCGGCTTTCCTCTATATGGAAACCCCCAACGTGCACATGCACACGCTGAAGGTCGCGGTCATCGACCTGCCGGCCAAGATTCCTTACGCCGATGTGTTCGAGCTCGTGCGTGCCTCGATGGAGAGCAAGCTTCATCTGGTGCCTCGCCTTCGGCTGCGCCCTGTCGAAGTTCCCGGGGGGCTGCATCATCCGTTGTGGGTGAACGACCCGAACTTCGACATCGCGCGTCATCTCTACCGCAAGAAGATCGCGGAGCCCGGCGGCCATCGCGAGATGGATCAGGCCATCGCGGAGATCGCCAGCACCCAGCTGCCGCGAGACCGCCCCCTCTGGGAGACGTGGCTGCTGGAGGGGCTCGCGGATGGCGGCGTGGTCTTGGTCACGAAGATCCATCACAGCCTCGCCGACGGCGTCGCGTCGGCCACCATGATGGCGAAGGTGATGACCCTCGATCCCGCCCAGGACGACCTCAACGTGGCGAGACCCACGTGGGTTCCGGAGCGTCTGCCGTCCCGGCCGGAGCTCATCATCGGCGCATTTGGCGACCAGCGGCAGCAGCTCGGCATGCTCGGGCCACTGGTGAAAAAGACGGTCCTCGGGGGCGTCAATGTGCTCCAGAACGTCAAGAACCGGGCGATCGATGTGCCGTATCCGTTTCGGACACCGCGCACGGTGTTTAATCGGACGCTTTCCCCCCGGCGCTCTTTTGCATCGACCTCGTTGCCGCTCGCGGAGCTCAAGGCTGTGAAGAACGCGGCAAAGGTCACCTTGAACGATGTCGTCTTGGCGACGGTGGCAGGCGCGCTCAATCGGTTCTTCGAAGAGCGCGGAGAGCACCTGTCTCGGCCGCTCATCGCGAGTGTGCCGATGGCGGTTGCGATGGCGGGCAATGCACCGCGTGAATCGGGAAATCGCGTTGCCAATCTCTTCACATCTCTGTGCAACGACGTGACCAATCCGCTGTTACGTTTGCAGATGATTCACGCCGTCACCTCGCAGTCGAAAGAGGTCCAGCTCCAGCTCGGAATCGAGACCATGCTCGACTGGGCCGACGCGGCTCCGGCGGGCTTGTACAGGTGGATCCTCGGGGCCTTTTCGCAGTCGAGGCTGTCCGATTACTTGCCGCCTCCGGCCAATCTCGTCGTCTCCAACGTTCGCGGGCCCGATCACCCGCTCTACGTGGCCGGGGCTCGCCTCCGAGCGATCTACTCGGTCGGGCCGGCGGTCGAAGGCATCGGCCTGAACATCACGGGATGGAGCTACTGTGGCGACTTGACCATGGCGCTCATTGCAGACGCAGACGCGATCTCCGATCCCCATGTCATCACCGATGCGCTTCGGCCGGCCCTCGACGAGCTGAGCCTAGCGACCCGCTGAAAAAGGGGACTGTCCCCTTTTTCGAAGGGTTAATTTCGGGTTTCGTTTCGGTCCGAAAAAGGGGACAGTCCCCCTATGAGCAAACCTGCGATTGAGACCTGGCATCGGCTGATCAGTGAGCGAAATGTTGCGGCCCTGGATGAGATCTTGGCGGATGACGCTGTGTTTCATTCACCGGTGGTGCACACGCCGCAAAAGGGGAAGCAGCTCACGAAGATGTATCTGAGTGCTGCCATCATGGTGCTTGGCAATAGTGACTTTGAGTATGTGAGGGAGGTCGTTGGCGACTCCGACGCGGTTCTCGAGTTCACATCCGAGCTCAACGGCATCCACGTCAACGGCGTCGACATGATTCACTGGAACGCCGACGGCAAGATCGACGACTTCAAAGTGATGATTCGTCCGCTCAAGGCGGTCAATCTGCTCCACGGGCTGATGCGGCAGATGCTCGGGCAGACGGCGTAGCGCCGGCCGGTCGCAGCTAGCTCAGCGTCGAAAGCTTGTCCCGGTGCTTGGCTTGAACTGCGTTGTAGTCGTCCTGCGTGAGGGCGAGGGCCTTGGCGATGCGGCGCAGCTGCGTTTGCTCGTCGTGTTTGAGCACCTGGTCGGCGACCGCCATCTCCACCAGCACTTCGAGGACCTCGAGACGGAGCGCTCGATCGGCAAGCTCCCGCAAGTCGCGCGTCCAATCGTGGTCACCGAGAAGCGCTACGTGACTGATCTGATCGGCCAAGAGCCCGCAGATCGCATCGACACCTGCCTGACTCAGGCCGTGTACCCGGCTGAGCTCCTTTTGAATCGCAGCTTCTTCCTGCACCGAATAGTGCCCGTCTGCATAGGCCACTTTGGCGAGCAAGCCGGCGACCGCCGTCACGATGCGCCGGGTCGCGTCGTCCGCATCGGAGAGATACTGCTCGACGATCTCCGCGAGGCGCTCGCGCGCCTGGGGGGTCACTTCTTTCGGTGTGTCATTGCGGCGGAAGATCATCGCGGTCTCAATATACCCGCCGCCGCCGATGCACAAGGCTCTTAGAGGCCGGCTTTGACGCTGCCCCAGACGACCGTGCAGATCGCAGCACCGGCTACTCCTAGCCATAGCCCGTCACGCACGAATAGCGGGAAGAGCAAGAGCAACAGACCAGCGCCCAGCTGAACGGGCCGGTGCTGCTTCTTGCCGTACATGAACATCACGAAACCCACGCTGCTGACCACCAGGGAGACGACCAAATAGCTTGGCTCCGGCATCCCTAATCCGGCTTGTATGCGACGGCGGCAGACGACGGCCCGGCGAGCGGGATGACCTCGAAGCGCGTGAAGCCAGCCTCGCTACACCATTCCTTGAAATCCGCGCCCGAGAAATCAAACGCATCGCCGAACTCGATCAGCATGTTGAGAGACATCAGCAGGCCGAACGCATTCACGCGGCGCGCGTCGTCGATGAGCGCTTCCACGACGATGAACGCGCCGCCTGGTGGCAGTGCGTCGTAGGCCAGTTTGATCAGATGCTTTTTCTTCTCGAGATTCCAGTCGTGAAGGATCATGCCCATCGTGATGACGTCGGCCTTCGGGAGTGGCTCGGCAAAGAAATCGATCTGCGCCGTCGTGACGCGGTCGGACAAGCCCGTCTGTTCGATGCACCGCTTGGCGATCGGCTCCACTGCAGGAAGGTCTGCGGAGACGCATTGCATATGCGGGTTTGCGGCGGCCACCATGCAAGAGAGCTGCCCGGTCGCGCCGCCCGCGTCACAGAGCGTCTTGTACTTCGAGAAGTCGAACTTCTGTGCCAGGGCTCTGAAGTTGCCTGCGGAGACACCCGCCATCGCGTTCATGAACTGCTCCAGGCGCTCCGGCTTCGTGTACAGCTTGGCGAACAAGGGCTCCCCCGTGTCCTTGATCTCGTTCTGTGGCAGCCCGGTTTTGAGCGCCTCCGTGAGGTTTCCCCAGTAGTGGTAGAGGCGTTCGCTCGCCATCTCGAGAATCCCGCCGATGTATTGGGGGCTGCTCTTGTCGAGGAATATCGCCGTCTCGGCCGTGTTTCCGTAGAGCGCTGCGGGGCCGTCTCCTTCGCGATAGAGGACACCGAGCGCGACCAGAGAGTCTGGGAAGTCCGGAATCGCGCGGGAGTGGAGTCCGAGGCGCTCCCGAAGCGCTTCGCCGGTGAGTTTCCCAGCGCCAAGCTGGGTGAACAGGCCGAGCTCGACCGCGGTAAGGAGCGCTCGAGCGCCGAAAAAGCCCATTCCGACCTGCATGATGTGCGAGGGGTCGAATTCCGATTGCGTCATGGGACAGATCCTCCTGAAGGCATCTTCCTACAACCGGAGGCCACGCAAGCGCAATAGGGAAGAGACTATTCTTCTTCGCTCGCGAAGAAGAACGTGCAGTTGGGCAGGTCCATGAGGGCCTCCTGCGCGCGACGCAGGTCGTCGAGGATCTCGTCACCCACGCCTGAGTCCAAAAACGCGACCACATCGTTGGCCCGTTCCCACCAAATCTCGACCATTCCATCGTACGGGGCTTTCGTCCCCCGCGATTGCATGATCTCCAAGTTCTGTTCTACGGCCAGCGCCATGCTCAATACCGTTCGCGTCGCCTCCGACGCCTCTGCAACCGCTTTCACCTTCTCGCCGTAAGCGACCCACTGCTCGCGAAACTCCTGCTTCGAAAGGCCGCGCTTGCGACGAACACATTGAACGAACTTGATCATTTCGACTCCTTGGCCCCTGCGGGAGACCGCTTCATTGTCACAAATCGCGATCGCCGATGCCAATATTAAACATAGACCGCGACTCGATGGGTGCGAATTGCGGTCTGTGCGGGGCAGGTTCGGACCGGCGGGTGGCTACGCCGTCTCGCAGAGCTTCCTACCGAAGAGCGCGTTGAAGACCATAGAGGGGATGCACAGGTGTGTCGTCGCCACGAGGGCGGCCATTGCAACCAAGACCCCGCCCAAGACGTAGCCCGCTGTCGTCGCACCGGTGAAGAATGCGGCGCCGGTTGCGATCAGCCAAACCCCTCCCACGCCGCAAGAGAACTTGCCTTGCACCGTGCCCGGTGGGAGCGGGCGTGTTCCGGTGAGATGCCGAACGCCGTGGTTGTAGAGGTAGTTGAATGGATGGCTCGGTAGAAATACCGTCGCGATTGCGATGGCCGACAGCGTCCAGAGGATCGCGGGCGAAGCGAGGAGCACGCCCACGGTCAGGGTGCTGGCGCACAGGACGTACGGCCATCGCATCCAGGGGCCGATTTCGGCCAAGGCCTCGTCGTCAAGGTTGAAGCCTTGGATTTGCAGGAACTTGCGTGTGCGATTCTTTTCCATGAACTGCTCTTTCCTAGAACGAGTTGGGTTTAGAAGGACAGGGTTGCGGCGCCGCCTTGGATGAGCTTGTGCATCACGCTTGCGCCAGTGATGACGGTGCCTTCGATGAGGTCGTCTTGTTCGTAGCCACGGCTCTCCACGCACGGCGTGCAAGCCCAGAGGGTGCCTCCGCGCTTGAGGAAGTCCTGCATCAGGTCCCTCAGCGGCTCGAGCGGGTGGACCTGGGTGGAGTCGACGGCTCGCTTGCGGGCGAGGTCGACTGCCGAGGCGGTCAAGAAGACGGACACGTCGAGGCCAGACGTCATGCCACCGTTGGCGATCGTGAAGGCGACGGACGAGTGCTCGCTCTCGAGACCCTGAGTGATGAGAACGACTAGCTTGCGATTTTCTTCAGACATTGTTTTCTCTCCAGATTCTTTGTGTGTTGCGGCGGGTTCAAAAGGGTTGGGTTAAGCCTTCACGGCGACGAGCGAGATGCTCTGCACTTCGTATTTGGTCGTCGCACCGTTGGCCTGGTCGCTGATGAATCGGTACTGCGGGTTCGGCTGCACGACCTGGATGCTGAAGCCGGCGTCGACGATGGCCTGCTGATAGGCCTGGCGATGCATGGCGCCTCCGATGCACGCGGCCCACAAGGTGGCGTTGCAGACGATCCCGTTGGGGAGCTCGACGCCGGTCACGATGTCACTGAGTGCGATGCGTCCGCCCGGCTTCAGTACACGGGCCGCTTCCTTGAAAGTGGCTTCCTTGTTGGCGACGAGGTTGATGACACCGTTGCTGATGACGGAGTCGAAGCTCTCGTCTTCAAAGGGAAGCTGGTCGATGTAGCCCTTGACGTACTCGATGTTCGAGAAGCCGCCCCGTTGTCGAAGCTCGGTGGCCTTCTCGAGCTGGCCGTCCGTCATGTCGACGCCGACGACCTGCCCGGTCGGGCCGACCTTGAGTGACGCCACGAATGAATCGAGGCCGCTTCCGCTGCCGAGGTCGAGGACGCGCTCGCCTGGTTGCAGCGCTGCGAGATCGAAGTGGTGACCGACACCCGCGAACGAATCCATTGACGGGGCCGGGACCCGGTCGAGATCGTACGGCGAGTAGCCTAGGCGCTCGGCGAGGGCCCGCCCCATTTCGAAGTGGAAATCTCCGTGCGGGTCGTTCGCGACGCGCTCGTACATGTCTTTGACTTGGCTTTCAACTGCGTGTGTATCGACGGTGTTCATGGTGTCTCCTCCGTGGTTGGCGGATTGTTTTGCAACTGCCGTGCCACATCTCGCGTCGACGTTCGGTTCCGTTTTTTGCGGAGAAACACCCGCGACCTACTGGGAGGAAAGCGCCCTCATATCCTTTCGGACATGTCCTTTTGGACATGAGAAAGCTCGGCTTATGTCCGATGTTGTATTATCGCTCGGTCATGACAGCCTCGCGCGGTCTCGTCGTCGATGATGACCCTGCAATCCGTAAGATCATCGCGGATCGCATGCGTGCCCAAGGGCACGAAGTAGACGTCGCCGTCGACGGCGAAGCGGCGCTCGCAGCCGTGTCCGATTTCGACCCGGAGCTCGTGCTCCTGGATATGAAAATGCCCAAGATGGATGGGTTCGAGGTGCTCGAAGCGTTGCGGCGCAGCGAGTCGCCGCCCCAGGTGGTGATGATCACCGCGCACGGCAACATCGAGCGGGCCGTCCGTGCCATTCGACTCGGCGCTGCCGACTTCATCGCGAAGCCTTTCGAGGCGGCCCAACTCGACCACACTGTGTCGCGCGTGCTCGCAGCGGCTGGCCTTCGCCAGCGTTTGCAACGGCTGGAGACGCAGCTCTCCGACCGTCACACGCTCGTGCGTGGCGGCTCGAAGGCCATGAAGGAGGCGCTTGGGCTCGCGAGTCGTGCAGCCGCAAGCAATGCCACGGTGCTGCTTCTCGGCGAAAGCGGGAGTGGCAAGGAGGTGATGGCCCGGCACATCCATCAGCAAAGCCCGCGCGCAAACGAGCCGTTCATCGCACTCAATTGCGCGACCTTGTCTGGTGACCTCTTGAACAGCGAACTGTTTGGCCACGAGAAGGGCGCGTTCACCGGCGCTCACAAGTCGAAGCCTGGCAGCATCGAGCTGGCCGAGGGCGGGACGCTGTTCCTCGACGAGGTCGGAGAGCTGGGTGTCGCGGTGCAGGCCAAGCTGCTTCGCGTTCTGCAGGAGCGCCAATTTCAGCGCGTCGGCGGCACGAAGACTCTCGACGCCGACATTCGAATCGTGGCGGCGACCAACCGCGACCTCCGCAACGCCGTCGAGGACGGTGGGTTTCGCGAAGACCTCTACTATCGCCTCAACGTGGTGTCGGTTCGGCTACCGCCGCTCCGAGAGAGGCCGGAGGACCTGCAGCCCCTCGTCGAGCACGCGCTTGCTCGATACACCGCCGACCTCGGCCGAGCTCCGCTGACGATCTCGGACGAGGCCTGGCACTTGCTGCGGACCTACCCGTGGCCTGGGAACGTTCGCGAGCTCAACAACGTCATCGAGCGCGCCGCGGTTCTCGCCCCCGACGACACAATCGAAGTCGACGACTTGCCCGAAGAGCTTCGCGAGCTCGAGGCACCACCGGACCGCGACGCCAGCGCGGTGCGCGCCATTCCTTCGGACCCTGCGGAGATCCGTCCGTATCGCGACGCGGTTCTCGACGCGAAGCGCGCGATCATCCGTCGAGCGCTCGAGGAAACCGATGGCCACCAAACCAAGGCGGCTGACCTTCTCGGCGTTCGGCAGCCCTACCTTGCGCGGCTGATCAAGAATCTTGGAGTGCCAAAGCCGTAAGGTCGGTGCAGTCGCTCGGGAGCGTGACGACGAAGGTGCTGCCTTTGCCCTTCTCGCTGGTGACGGCGACATCGCCTCCGTGTAGGCGCACCAACTCTCGCGAGATCGAAAGGCCAAGGCCCGAACCGCCCCGTGGGTGGCTGGAGCGGTAGTAGCGATCGAAGATGTGCTCCACCTCTTCGGGCGAGAGGCCAATCCCTGTGTCGGCGACCGTGATCTCGACTGTTGTATCGACCGGCCTCACCGACACCGATACCGTGCCACCGGGCTCTGTGAACTTGAGCGCGTTCCCGACGAGGTTCTCGAGCACGAGCTGGAGCTTGTCGGGGTCGACCAAGGCGCCCGCCGACTCGGTTTCGACCGCGAGCGCGATCTCCTGCTCGTCGGCGATGGGGCGAAGCCCGCGCACGACACGCCTGGCAAGCTGGTCGATTTCCACGGGCGTGGTCTTGAGCTCCACCGTATCGAGCGACACCCGAATCGCGTCGACGAGCCAATTCACGATTCCGATCAAACGCTCGGCCTGGTCGCCGACGATCTCGATGTACTCGCGCGCCGATTCGCTCAGAG
>CALLDH010000119.1 GCA_937998345.1 uncultured bacterium
CCTCGCGATCGCGGATCCCGAAGGTTTCGAGTCTCGCGCGCGCACGGTGCTCATCCTTGGCGGATCGCAAGGTGCGCGGAAACTCAACGAAGATGTGCCGCGCGCGCTCGTCCAGGCAGGCCTCGTCAATCGCGACATCGAGGTCGTGCACCAAACCGGCGAGTCGATGCGCGACGAGGTCGAGGCGACGTATCGGGAGCTCGGTATCCGCGCTAGGGTCGTGACCTTCATCGATGATATCGCACGTGCCTATTCGAACGCCGCTCTGGTCGTCGCCCGGGCTGGCGCCACCACCTTGGCCGAGCTCTGCGCGATCGGTCGCCCTTCGATCCTGATTCCGTTCCCATTTGCGGCCGATGACCACCAAGCCAAGAACGCGAAGGCGCTCGAAGAACAGGGCGCCTCGATTTGCATTCGAGAGTCGCAGCTCGAGGTCGATGCGCTCGGGGAGCTCATCGGGGGTTTGCTGGACGACCCCGCCAGGCGTCAGGTGATGGCCGGCGCAGCGCGTGCTCACGGCAGGCCGGATGCGGCGGCGGCCATCGTCGATGACATGATGGGCTGGCTCGGAGGTGCGCAGCCCCTCAGGGAATCCGCGGCGTCGCCCGAGAGCGAGCCGCCTCGGGGGGTGCAGTCCAGCGGCCTCGGGGTATCGCCGATGCTTCGCCTGGGCTGTCCCGACGTTGTCTTGCGCGCCGCGACCCATCGTCCACGCCGCCCGGTTGTCGTCGACGGGGCCGTGTGGGAGTAAGCGACCATGTTTCGCGGCAGAATTCGGTCCATCCATTTCGTAGGCGTTGGCGGGGTCGGGATGAGCGGCATCGCGGAGGTGCTCCTCGACTCGGGCTTCGAAGTGACGGGGTCCGACCTCCGGAACAACGAGTACACGCGTCGTCTCGCTGAAAAGGGCGCCAAGATCTACGTGGGCCACGGGGCCGAGCAGGTCACCGATGCGGACGTTGTCGTCTTCTCGTCAGCGGTTCCACCGACCAACCCGGAGCTCGTTGCGGCTCGCCGGGCAGGGGTACCCGTCATCCCCCGGGCGGAGATGCTTGGTGAGCTGATGCGGCTCAAGGACGGAATCGCGATCGCCGGCTCCCACGGCAAGACGACCACGACGTCCTTAGTAGCGACGGTTCTGCGTGCGGCGGGTCTGGACCCGACAGTCGTCATTGGAGGAAAGCTCAACGCACTCGGCTCGGGCGCCGCCATGGGTGCGGGCGACCTGCTGGTGGCAGAGGCCGACGAATCGGACGGCTCCTTCCACCATCTCATTCCCTCGGTTGCGGTGATCACGAACATCGACCCGGAGCACCTCGACCACTACGGAAGCCTCGACGCAGTAAAGGAAGCGTTCGTGGATTTCGCGAATCGCGTTCCGTTCTACGGTCTCGTCATCGCCTGCCTCGATCATCCGAACGTGCAGGACGTCTTACCCAGGCTCGACAAGCGCATTGTGACATACGGGTTCTCGGCGCAGGCGGACTATCGAGCGCGCAACCCGGTGTTCTCGGGCCTGTCCGTGGGTTTCGACGTCGAGCATCAGGGCAAAAGCTTGGGTCAGTTCGAGGTTCGCATGCCAGGTGTTCACAATGTGCTGAATGCGCTCGCGACGATCGCCGTCGCCGACGAGCTTAGGGTCGACCACGATCAGGTTCGCTCGGCGTTGCGGAGCTTTGAAGGTGTGCAGCGGCGATTCTCGATCGTTGGCGAAGAGGCTGGCGTGACGGTGGTCGACGACTACGGACACCACCCGGCCGAGGTTGAGGTCACCCTCGAGGCTGCACAAAAGGCTTATGGCGAGCGCATCGTCGTCGCCTTTCAGCCGCATCGGTATACCAGGACGCGGGACCTGTTCGACGAGCTGACCAGAGCCTTCAACCGGGCTGATGTCCTATTCTTGACCGAGGTCTATGCCGCGGGCGAAAAACCAATCGAAGGGGCCGATGCGCGTCGACTGGCCGAAGCGATTCGCGCGCACGGGCATCGGGACGTGACGTTGGTGGAAGACCGGAAGGATTTGGCCGAAGCGATTGGCGCGCGAGCTCGCCCAGGCGATGTCGTGATCACGCTCGGCGCCGGAGACATCACGCGCACTGGTGAGGAGCTCCTCGAGGTGCTCCGCCGATGAACCGCCGGCGTGCCCCATCGGCAGTCGGGAAGAAACCGGCGCGGAAGAAGCCAATCAAGAAGAAGCCGGCCGAGAAGAAGAAGCCAGCGAAGCGGCCTGCTCGCAAGAACGTTGCAGCCAAGACGGCTGCTTCAAGAAAGTCCACTCGGAAGCCCGCCCCGAAGAAGGCCGCTCGCACGAAGGTGGCGAGGAAGGCCGCCCCCACCGACCGAGCCAACAATCGACGAAGACCTGCGCCGAAAAAGCGCCGACGAACCGAGCCCAAGAGAAGCTGGCGCGAGCGGGCGGTAGCCGCTCGGGAGAACCTGGGCGGTTGGTTCATTCGATGGCGGGGCTCGATTCGTCGCGCAGGGCAGGTTGCGCTGTTAGGAATCGCTCTGGCCGCGATGGCTTGGGTCGGAGACCGCGCCGTCGTGTATGCTCACAGCGCCGATGCGTTCGCAATTGGGGAGATCATCGTCGAGGGAAACCAGCAACTCGAGGACATCGATGTGCGTCGGGCCGCCCGCCTTCGCATTGGTTCGAACATTTTCGAGGTTTCAAGCGAAGGCACCCGAAATCACCTGCTGCAACATCCGTGGATCGAAGAGGCAACCGTGGTGCGGAAGCTTCCGGGCCGTGTTCGAATCGAAATCGTCGAGCGCAAACCGGTCGCGCTGGTCGCCTTGGATCAGCTTTACCTAGTGAGCGATGAAGGCGCGGTCTTCAAGCGCCTCGGCGTCGACGACCCCGTCGACTTGCCGGTGATCACGGGCATCGCGTCCGAGCGTTTCTACGATGATTTCGACTACCGGACCGCAATTCTTCTCCGGTCCATGGCCCTCCTGCAAGACTACGAGGGCGCCGGCCTCGCAAAGCGCGAACCGGTTTCGGAAATTCATTTTGAAGGCGCCAACGGCATCGAGCTCTTCGTTGGCGACGACGGCATGAACGTGCGCCTCGGCAACGGCCAACACCGCCAAAAGCTCCGTCGCTTCCGGCAAGTCCTCGAACGGCTTGCCCGAGAGAAAACGCGACCTTCCTACGTATACCTCGACAACGTCCGAAGTCCTGAACGCGTAACCGTCCGCCTCCCATGACCAAAAAGGGGACAGTCCCCTTTTTCAAAGGGTTAATTCGCGGCCAATAAAAAACGGATTTCAGCCCTTTTTTTTCTGCACAAAAGTTGTCTCGCCAAATCCCGTTTCGGTATGGGTCAGAGAGAGGCAAGGGATGGCGGAAAACGAGATCATTGCAGGGTTGGATCTGGGGACGACGAAGGTCTGCGCCATCGTGGCGGAGCAGTCCGAAGAAGGCCTAGACATCATCGGGATAGGCTCCGTTCCTTCAAAGGGTTTGAAGAAGGGCGTCGTCGTCAACATCGAGTCGACCGTCCAGGCGATTCGCGCTGCGGTCGAGCAAGCCGAGACGATGGCCGGCGTCGAAATCAACGCGGTCTACGCCGGTATCGCCGGCAGCCACGTGCGGGGCATGAACCAAGACGGGGTCGCTGCCATCGCCAACCGCGAGGTCGCGATCGAAGACGTCACCCGTGTGCTGGAGCAGGCCAAGGCCGTGCCCCTGCCCGGTGACCGCCAAGTGATTCACGTGCTTCCGCAGGAGTACATCGTCGACGACCAGGACGGCATCAAGGAGCCGATCGGCATGGCGGGTGTCCGCCTCGAAGCGCGCGTGCACATGGTGACCGCCGCATCGACGAGTGTAGCCAACGTCACGAAGTGCGCCGAGCGCTGCGGGCTCTTCGTCGAAGAGGTCGTACTGCAGCCGCTCGCGAGCGCACATGCCGTCCTGAGCGGCGACGAGCGAGAGATAGGTGGAGTCCTGATCGACATCGGTGGCGGCACCTCAGACATCATCATCTACGTCGACGGCGCGGTCGTGCATACGAGCTCGATTCCCATCGGGGGGATCAACCTCACGAACGACATCGCCACGGGTCTTCGTACCCCGATGGCCGAAGCCGAGCGCATCAAGATCAAATACGGCTGCGCCGCATCGCGAATGGTCGACGACGACGAGACCATCGAGGTCCCGTCGGTCGGGGGTAGGCCTTCGCGCTCACTGCCCCGCAGGGTGCTCTGCGACATCATCGAGCCCCGAGTCGAAGAGATCTTCGCCGCGTGTCGTCACGTCATTGCCGAGACCGGCTACATGGATATGTTGGCTTCTGGAGCGATCGTCACAGGTGGGACGACGCTCTTGGATGGATTGCCAGAGCTTGCCGAGGAAGTCCTCGGCCTGCCGGTGCGTCGTGGGACACCCACGAGCATTGGTGGATTAATAGACGTCGTGAAGAGCCCGTCCTACGCAACCGGCGTCGGATTGGTGAAGCACGGAGCAGAGCAACTAGCGGGAACGTCCGCACCCGAGCGTACAGTCGAAGTGACCGCGAGTCGTGGACTCAGTCGCAAGATCGGCGCGTGGTTTAGAGAAGTTTTTTAGGAGGAATCGATGGCTATCTCGATCGAGTTCGCGGACGACGCAGAGCTTCATGCACGTATCAAAGTCGTTGGCGTCGGTGGCAGCGGCGGCAATGCGCTCAACACGATGATTCAAGGCGGGCTCGACGGCGTCGAGTTCATTGCTGCCAACACCGACGCGCAAGCGTTGGACCGCAGTCTTGCTCCGGTGAAGATCCAACTCGGTCCGCAGCTCACGCGCGGGCTAGGGGCGGGTGGCAATCCGGACGTCGGTCGCAAGGCCGCGCTCGAAGACGTGCAGCGTCTGTCCGAAGCACTGGAGGGCGCGGACATGGTATTCGTCACCGCCGGAAT
>CALLDH010000120.1 GCA_937998345.1 uncultured bacterium
GGCGTCGCGGGGGTCGGGCCATGCTTCGTTCCGCACGCGTTCGATTGCCGCAAGGTCGAGGGCGCCCAGGTCTGAGGCTTGAGCGGGATTGAGCCACCTGCGCGACATGACCGCCTGCGTCCGCCGTTCCTCGAGGGGGGCGTCATCCAGGAAGGTGTAGGGCTTCGAATTAAGGATCTCCTGCGCAAGAGGCGACGGCTCGGTCAGGTCGCGGGCCAATAGCTTGAGCTCTCCGGCCTGTAAGCGCCGCAGGAGCGCCTCGATACCGTCGATGTCCATCGCCTCGTGTAAGCAGTCCTCAATTGTCTGGCGGACGAGGGGATGGTCCGGAATTTCGCGATCGCCCGCCACGTTCTCGAGACACGCCACTTGATCGGGAAAGCAGAGGCCGAGCAGGTCGTCGGCCTGCATGCGCTGAAACGGGGGCGGCACCTTCTTGCCACCGCGGAACCGGACGATGGCGAGTGCCCGTGTCGCGTTCCATCGCCAGCGTGTCTGAAACATCGGCGCGTCGAGCAGGGCTTGCACCAGCACATCGCGAACGTTCTCGGCGCGCAGGAACCGGAAGACATCTTCCAGTGGGAAGCTATGCGTCGGACCGAGCGACAGAACGATCGCGTCTTCGGTGGCGGCCGCTTGGAGCTCGACATTGAAGCTTCGGCAGAAGCGCTTGCGGAGTGAAAGGCCCCAGGCGCGGTTGACTCGGCTTCCGAACGGTGCGTGCACGACTAGGTGCATCGCACCGGTTTCGTCGAAGAAGCGTTCGAGGACGACGGTCTCGCGGGTCGGCATGGCGCTGAGCGCAATCCGCGCGGCGACTAGGTACTCCGCTACTTGCCGCGCAGCGAGATCGCCGATCGCGGTCTCTGCCTGGAGCCAGGTGTTGACTTGCTCGAGGTCTTGATGCCGTTCTTCGATGCCCACGCGAATCGCGTTCACGGAGGTCGATAGGAGGTCTGCGCGCGCGGGCGCCTCACCAAACCAGAAGGGGAGGCTGGGAGGCTTGCCCCTCGCGTCGGCGACCCGAACGACGCCCGGCTCGACGCGCAGAATCTCGTACGACACGTTGCCAAGCTGGAAGATGTCGCCTGCCATACTCTCGATCGCGAAGTCCTCGTTCAGAGAACCGACTCGAAGGCCCTCAGGCTCGAGGCGCACCTCGTAGTCGAAGTTGTCTGGAATGGCCCCGCCGTTGGTGATCGCGGTGAGGCGCGCGCTTCGCCGCGGGCGAATGTGCCGGTTGACCTCGTCGTGATGAAGGAAGGCGCCTCGGCGGCCGCGGCTCGTGGCGAAGCCTTCCGACAAGACGTGCACCACCTGCCCGAAAGCTTCCTCGCTCAGCCCGCGGTAAGGCCATGCCCGCCGTATCAATGCGAATAGCTCGTCCTCGCTCCATTCTTCGGTGGCGGCGCTAGACGCGACGATCTGCTGCGCGAGGATATCGAGCGGCCCCACGGGAATCTCGATTTGATCGAGCTCGCGCCGCTGGACGCAGCGCATGAGCGCGGCGCATTCGACGAGATCGTCGCGGCTCATCGGAAAGAGACGGCCTTTCGGGGTGCCGCCATGCCAGTGGCCGGAGCGGCCGACCCGCTGAAGAAACGTCGCCACGGAGTGCGGCGAGCCGAGCTGGCATACCAGGTCGACCTCGCCGACGTCGATTCCGAGCTCGAGCGATGCGGTGGCTACCACTGCGCGAAGCTCACCCGACTTCAAACGCCGTTCGGCGTCGAGCCGGTGCTTTCGCGCCAGGCTGCCGTGATGTGAGGTGATCGCATCTTCGCCAACGAGCTCGCTGAGGTGCCGCGTGACGCGCTCCGCCAAACGCCGCGTGTTGACGAAGATCAGAGTGGTCCGATGCGCCGCTATCAGCGCGGCGAGCTTGGCGTAGATCTCCTCCCACACTTCGAGGGACATGACGGTCTCGAGCGGAGAACCGGGGAGCTCGACGGCAAGGTCCATCTCGCGCTGATGCCCGACATCGACGATCCGGCAGTCGGGTGCCGCACCCCCGTCGGTGTCGTCCCCACGTGAGCCAAGCAGGAAGTGAGCCACGTCTTCGATTGGGTTTTGCGTGGCGGAGAGCCCGATCCGGGTGATGTCCCGACCGACCAGCGCCTCGAGCCGCTCCAGTGAGAGCGCGAGGTGGGCTCCCCGCTTGTTGGTGACCACGGCGTGGATTTCGTCGACGATGACCGTGCGGACGTCGGAGAGCATTCGCCGGCCGCCTTTGCTGGTGAGCAAGATGTAGAGCGACTCGGGCGTGGTCACGAAGATGTGTGGTGGCTTCTTCACCATCTTCGTTCGCATGTGCGACGGCGTGTCCCCCGTGCGCACGGCCGTTCGGATGTCGACGTCGTCGTAGCCTAGTTCTTCGAGGGTTCCGCGGATTCCTTCGAGCGGCGCCTGGAGGTTCTTGTCGATGTCGTTGCTGAGCGCTTTCAGCGGAGAGATATAGAGAACGCTGACGCGGTCCTCCAAGCCTTCACTCAGGCCGCGCTGGACTAGATCGTCGATCGCGCAGAGGAACGCGGCGAGGGTTTTGCCGGAGCCCGTGGGTGACGCGATCAGCGTGTGCTTCCCCTCGCGGATCGCGGGCCATCCTTCCACTTGCGGAGGTGTTGGCTCGCCGAACGTTCGCTCGAACCAGGTGGCCACCGCGGGGTGAAAGCCGGGGAGGGGCATTGGAGACATCTAGCACCGGCGGGGCGGATCGACAGGGGAGGAGGGTGTGGCAGTGGCCGAGACCGTGCCAGCGCCAGTGTCAGTGCCAGTGCCGGTGCCAGCGCCAGTGCCAGTGTCAGTGTCAGTGTCAGTGTCAGCGTCAGTGTCAGCGTCAGCGGCGGTGCCAGCGGGGGCGTTTGTAAGGGGTGAAAGCCGCGCCGAGGATGATTGCCTCCTGGATCGCGTCTGGTTGTCTCAATGATGCGACCAAGGTTTCGCCGATCGCGCCGGATGGGAGGCGCCGTGCGGGTGCTGCCTCCTCCGGCTCCTGCTCGACTCCGACGATCGACCGCCTCGCCGCCTCCAAGATCTGATCATGCAAGGCCGGCTGCGCCGCCGCGGCGAGTACCGCGGCGGCCATGATCCAGCGGACGTCCGTGTCCACGGTTTCCCCGCGCGCGAGTTGGTTAGCGAGGCGTTCGACTTCGGCGTGTTCGGCGTGCAGGTAGGCGAGGCCAGGGATGTCTCGGAGGTGGAAGCCCTCGAGCTCGGGCCATGGGTCTTGGACGAGCGTGTCGATGACGGAGTCTGCGATCGCGTGGAGTGCTTCGTCGGCAAGACCAACCCACTGCCCACCGAGCGGCAAGTAGTAAAGGCGGACGTCGGCGTGCTCAGCCTCCCATTGCTCCCACTGCGCGGTCGCATCTTTGTGCCGGCCCATGTGATGCAAGACGCGTGTCGCCATGTAGAGTCGGAGCCGGGCGGGAGGGTGTTCGTCGATTAGGGCATTGTCTTGGAGAATCGCCGCCGTCCGTTGAGGTGAGCTGGGGTTGTGGAACGCGCGGCGCATCGTTTCCACGTACCCGGGCCCCAAGCTCAGTGTGCCCAGCACGTCTGCAAAGATCTCGGGAAGCCAGGCGCCGAACAATTGCCGGAGCCAGGCGCCGTCCAGCTCCGCAGGGGATATGGGCAACTCGACCTCGTGGGGGAGGCGGAGGCGGGCATGCAGATCGTGGTCGAGGGATTGCAGGCTGTAGTAGAAGTCATGGGCGACCTCGTGCGAGATCGCCGGCCAGCGCCATAGGCTGTGCTCGAAGCCTACGGGTAGGCGGAGCGGGGCTACCCGTGTCGAGGCGAAGCGCGGGACGATCGACAAGTCCCAGTCGCCAGTGACCACCACTGGCTGGGTGGTTGTCAGGTCGAGCCCCTGGGCCCGGGCGAACTCGAGCATAGGTGCGTAGCAGGCGTCGGCCATGGCGTCGGCGTCGCCGACAAACGACGAGCGTCCGTACATGCGTTGCTGCGCCATCGTCTTCAGGTAGCGGAGGAGCTCATCGAGCCCGCGTAGAACCGTGGTCTCCTGAACGATCGTCGACAGTGTTGGGCTGCTTTTCAGCGAGCGGTCGATCATGTCGAGACGGCCGAGCAGATCCTCGCGCAATGCCGGGACGAGGCGCGCCAATCGCGGATCGCTCTCCGCACGCGAGAGCAGGCGCGACGCCTCTTGCTTTAGCCGGTCGAGCTGCGCTCTCGCCGCGGCCGCGAAGTCATGCTCAGTTGGGCGTTTTGCAGCGGCAGGTTCGCGCCTCGGTTTCGGCGGCGGCTCTCGCCTTGGCTGGCCAGACGGCGGGGAGCGCTGCGGCTCTTTTCGCGCTGGCGCCTGGGCCGTAGTCTCCCGCGCCGTACCGGCTTGTTCCCTTTTCTTCTTCTGTCGGTCCCGCCATCGCTTGAACAGGGGATAGAGGATGTAGATCAGGAGGGCGATCTCACCGAGATGCTCTGTGAGAAGCTCCCTCATCTGCTGTCAGCGCTTCCGCCGCCGGTAGAGGAGCACGGGGCGCTGGAGCGGACCTTCACCGCGTTTCGTGATCAGGTCGGCCAAGATCAGCCGCGCCACGAACGTCCGCGGCTGAGCGAGCACAGCGCCTAGCGGCAAGGGCTTAGACTTGGCCTTCATCATCGTCCCGCCCGCCCGTTGATTTGCTGATCGAATCGCGCATCTCGGTGTCGGCCGCGACGTTGCGGAGGTTGTAGTAGTCCATCACGCCGAGATTGCCTTCTTTGAGCGCCTCGGCCATGGCCGCGGGGATCTTCGCTTCGGCTTCGACGAGATGTGCGCGCATCTCCTCGACCTTGGCGCGCATCTCTTGCTCGAGAGCGACCGCGAGCGCGCGTCGTCCCTCCGCGCGTGCCTGCGCGACCTGCTTGTCCGCCTCCGCCTGCTCGGTCATCAGCTTTGCGCCGATGTTGGTGCCGACATCGATATCGGCGATATCGATCGAGAGAATGTTGAATGCCGTACCGCTATCGAGGCCGCGCGCGAGCACGTTCTTGGAGATGGTGTCTGGGTTTTCGAGAACCTCGGCGTAGTTCGTCGACGAGCCGATCGTGGAGACGATGCCCTCGCCGACACGTGCCACGACGGTCTCCTCGGTTGCGCCTCCGACCAGTCGATCGATGTTGGACCGGACAGTGATTCGTGTGATCACGAGGAGCTGAATGCCGTCTTTCGCCACTGCGGTGATCTTGGGCGTCGTGATGACCCGCGGATTGACGCTCGTCTGTACGGCGTCGAGCACGTCGCGTCCCGCGAGGTCGATCGCCGCCGCTTGTTGGAAACCAAGCTGGATGCCTGCCTTGTCCGCGCTGATGAGCGCATTGACCACTCGCTCGACGTTGCCCCCAGCGAGGTAGTGGGACTCCAACGTATTCGTCGAAATGTCGAGACCGGCCTTCGCCGCAGTGATGCGGGGGTTGACGACCGCGCCAGGCGACACCCGCCGAAGGCGCATGCCGATGAGCTCGCCGAAGCCGACCTTCGCGCCGCTCGACCAGGCCGCGATCCAGAGCCGGACTGGAATCAGCCAGACGAACAGGACGAATATGACGATGATGAGGAGAAAAATTAGGGCGAGTGGTGCGAGCTGCATGGGAGTTCCTTCCTAGGTTGCATCGGGGATGCGCACGACGACGCGTGGTCCTTCCACGCTCATGACTTCGACTTCCTGATTGCTGTCGACGTATTCGCCTTCAGTCATCACATCGACTTCGTCCGAGCCAAATCGGACGCGCCCGATCGGGCGGAGTGGGGTGACCGTGGTTCCCCGGCGCCCGAGGAGCCCACTGCGATCTTCTTGCGAGTGCGCGGCGGCTTGGCTGTGCTCGAGAACCACCGTCCGACCCAGGCGGGTCCTTGGAAGCCACAACAGAATGACCCCAGCAGCGAGGACCGAAACGCCGCCGGTGATTCCACCCCACATCGGCCCAAGCTCGGTCCACGCGGCGATGGCTCCCGCGGCGAGCGCCATCAAGCCCAGAGCACCGGCGACGCCGAAGCCAGGCACCACCGCGACCTCTGTGAAGAGCAAGATCAACCCAATGACAAGGACCAAGGTGATGATGAGCGCGCTCACGCCTCCTCCTCGGGACGTACGACGAGGGCCGGCCCTTCTTTGCCGATCACCCGAACACGGGACCCGCGCGCGATGAACTCGCGCTCGCTGGTCGCTTCATGACGTTTCCCGTCGATGATGATCTTTCCAGCCGGTCGCAGGTCGGTCAGCGCTTCGCCGATTTGTCCGACGAGGTCCGACGCGCTTGGTGCCGAGAGGAAACCCGTCTCGGCGTCTTCCAACACGAAATTCTTGCCCATCGCGGTCTTCGACAGAAGGCGCATGAAGACCAGTGCCAACACGAACGCGCCGAGCAGCGAGAGCAAAACGCGTGTCCTCGCATCGGCGAGCACGCCGGTCTTGAACGAAACGTCGATCGGGATGCCGATCAGCGCGAGCACGAGCGCCGCGATGACGAAGATCAAGCCGAGCACGCCCGGCACGCCAAGGCCCGGGACGAAGAAGATCTCGACGATCACGAGAACGACGCCTGCCAAGAACAGCAAGGCTTCCTCCCAGCCGACGAGATGAACGACCGCATGGCCGCCGAAGAACAACACGAGCGCGATGAAGCCGACTAGGGTGAACGCTCCGACCGTTCGCGTATAGAACGCGACCATCAGACCGAGCATGCCGACCGAGAGCAGAAGGCCGCTGACCGTTGGTTCGGTCAGCCAGCGGGCGATCTCCTCGCCCCAGTTGAGCTCGACATCGGTCATCTCGGGGTTCTCGAGCGTGAGGATGTTCCACACCTCGTCGAGGTTGGCGGCCTTTGCGTCGGCCATGCCCATCTTGAGCGCCTGGTCCGTGTCCAGGGTCAGCAGCTTGCCCGCTTCGACGACGCCATCGATGACCACCTCTGCATCGACCATCGCCTCGGCAATGTCGCCACGCCTGCCATTGGCTTCGGCGGTGGTGCGCATTTCAGCACGCATGTACGACACCATCTTTTCGCCCACCGCCTCGGCCTGGCCGCCCGGTGCGGCCTGAATCGGCGTCGCTGCGCCAATCGTACCGCCTTCCGTCATGATGATGTTGTCGCAGGCCAAGCTGATCAGAGCCCCGGCGCTGATGGCGCGCGGGTGGATGAAGGCGACGGTCCGCGGCTTGGCTTCGAGCAATGCATCGCGAATCTGAATCGCAGCGTCGACACGCCCACCGAGCGTGTTGACGTCGAGCACAATCGCGGCGGCGTCGGGATTGTCGTCGATTGCGCGGCGCACGAACGCAGCCAGTCCGAGCTCGACGGTGCGGTCGATCGCCACGACGACGACTTGGCTTCCGGGCGGTGCGTCGATCGGAAGGGACTGCACGTCACCGTCGACGTTGGCGCTTGGAGCGGGACGGTACCCGGAATCGTCATCGTCATCGCCCTTGTCGGGCTTTTGGCCGAGGGCCACCTGTACGGTGCAAAGAAGCACGCTGGCGATCAGAAAGCCGCGGAAGCTCAATCGCGGGTATTGGGCCCACCTCACGCGGTGCAACCTAGCTCCCTTGGGACCCTAGCTCAATGCCGTACTTCTTGAGAATCGAGCGAGCCAGAGCGGACTTGTGAACCTCGTCAGGCCCGTCGTAGATCCGGGCGGCCCGTTCGTGGCGGAAGAACCAGGCGAGAGGGGTGTCGTCGGTCATGCCTAGGCCTCCGTGGACCTGGATCGCCCTGTCGACCACACGCTGCAGAACCCCTGCCACCATGAACTTGATCGCTGAGATCTCGTTGCGCGCGGCCCGAGTGCCCTCGCGATCGATCTTCCAGGCAGCCTGGTAGACCATCAGCCGGGCGGAGTCGATCTCGGCGCGGCTTTCCGCGATCCAATGCTGGATGGCTTGCTGGGTCCCGAGCGGCCGATTCGGTGCCACCATTCGCCGCGAGGCGTACGTGCACATCAAATCGAAGGAGCGCTCGCAAATCCCGAGCCAGCGCATACAGTGGTGGATTCGTCCTGGGCCGAGACGCTCTTGCGCGATCGAGAAGCCAGAGCCCTCCTCCCCGAGCAGGTTCTCGGCTGGAACACGACAGTCTTCATAGGCCACCTCCGAGTGACTCTGCCAGCCGTAGCCGAGGTCGCCCATGATCGAGAGACGCCGGATGTGGTGGAAGCCCGGGTTGTCAGTCGGGACGATGATCTGGCTCGCACGCATGTGGGGCGAGGCGTCCGGATTGGTGACCGCCATGACGATAGCGAAATCAGCGAGGTGCCCGCCTGTGGTGAACCACTTCCGTCCGTTGATGACGAAATCATCGCCGTCGCGGACCGCCGTGGTGTCCATCCAGGTTGGGTTGGAGCCAGCCCGATCGGGCTCAGTCATCGAGAAGCAGCTTCGGATCCGACCGGCTGCCAACGGGCGCAGCCACTTCTCCTGTTGTTCCGCGGTTCCGAACTTGTGCAGGATCTCCATGTTGCCGGCGTCCGGGGCCTGACATCCGAAGACGTAGTGACCGAGTGGGCTGCGGCCGAGGATCTCGCTCATGTGCGCATGCGGAAGGAAGTCGAGTCCCATACCGCCGTACTCGATCGGCATCTGTGGAGCCCATAGACCCGCCGCCTTGCACCGCTCGCGCGCTTCATTGGCGGCGGGCAGCGCTTCCTCGAACGACTGACGCGCTGTTGCCTCGAGCGGATAGACCTCGGCATCCATGAGCTCGCGGGCTCTGTGCAAAAGGTCTTCGAGCTCGGGCGGTGTACTGAAGTCCATCGATAGCCTCCGGATTGGGCTCGGCATGATAAGCTCCCCATCTTCCGAAAGCGAGGACCCATGCCGCCTGTGCCCCCGAAGAATGCTGGACCCGTTCGAGAGGCGCATCGCCTCGATGAGGCGAGCCTCGATGCCTGGATGACCAAGAATGTCGACGGGTACACGGGCGCGCTGCAGGTTTGTCAGTTCAAAGGCGGGCAATCGAATCCGACATACTGGCTTGCGGATCGCGAACGTCAGTACGCCTTGCGGAAGAAGCCGCCCGGGAAGCTCCTGCAGTCGGCGCATGCGGTTGACCGCGAATACCGAGTGATGCGCGCGCTCGGCGAAACGGATGTGCCCACGGCCACCATGTACGCGCTTTGCGAAGACGATGCGGTCATAGGAACTTCGTTTTTCATCATGGAGTACGTGCAGGGGCGCATCTTCTGGAACGTGCAGCTGCCTGAGGTCGAGCCGGACGAGCGGCGCGCGATCTACGACGAGCTCGCCCGGGTTTTGGCAGCGATTCACGGCGTGAACCTCGAGTCGGTAGGCCTGTCCGATTACGGGCGACCCGATGCCTACGTCGCGCGGCAAGTGAAGCGATGGACCAAGCAGTATCTGGCCTCTCAGACCGCAGAGGTTGCGCCGATGAACACGCTGATCGACTGGTTGCCCGTCAACATTCCTGATGACGAGGCGACCGCGTTGGTGCACGGCGACTACCGCTTGGACAATTTGATCTTCCACCCGACGGAGCCCCGAGCCCTTGCGGTGATCGACTGGGAGCTTTCGACGTTGGGCCACCCGCTTTCCGACTTGGCGTACACCTGCATGCTCTACGACGTGATGCTTCCGAAGATTGGCGGCCTGGCCGGAGTCGACTTCGACAAGACCGGTATCCCGGATGAAGATGCGTTCGTGTCGCGATACTGCGAGCTGGTGGGCCGCGATGGCGTGCCCGACCTGCATTACTACAAAGCCTTCTCGCTTTTCCGTCTCGCGGCGATCGCGCAAGGCGTGTACAAGCGCAGCCTAGATGGGAACGCTAGCTCCACCGAAGCGGCCATGTTTGGAGCCGCGGTGCCGCACTTGGCGAGCATTGCATGCGGGCTCGTAGAGATCGGGTAGGGCGATGATCAAGCGAATCGTACTGTTCAAGTTGAAGGACGAGTATCGCAACGACGCCGCCCGCGCGGAGTTTTCCGAGCGAACGCGACGAGACCTCAGCGCCCTAGAGACCGTCCGCAGCGTCACCGTAGGCACCCCCGCCGACGAAGCCACCGAATCAACCTGGGACATCTGCATCGTCCTCCACTTCGACAACATGGACGACGTCCAAAAATATATCGTAGCTCCCGCCCACCGAGCCTACGTCGACACCTACGCCACCCCCCGCCTACAAGCCCGCAAAGCCTCGAACTTCCAAATCTAAAAAGGGGACAGTCCCCTTTTTGGAAGGGTTAATTGCCGCTGGCCCGTGGCCGTGGCGACGTGGTCGCGTCGGGGCGGCCGGTCTGCTAGCTTCGCCGCGCAACAATGATTCCACGCTACAGCCCAGCCGAATTCCAAGCTCTATGGTCTCAGAAACGCAAGTACGAGGCCTGGTTCGACGTCGAAATAGCCGCCTGCCGCGCCATGGAAGGCGCTGGCCTCGTTCCTGAGGGAACGGCAGACAAGGTGAGCGCGTTTAGAGCGCAGCTCGACGCCGATGCGATCGACGAAATCGAGAAGGTGACGCGCCACGATGTGATCGCGTTTCTGACGCACGTCGAAGGTATTGCGGGGGAGCCCGCCCGGTGGCTGCACCGCGGTATGACTTCCTCGGATGTCCTCGACTCTTCTTTGGCCCTCCTGCTGGTCGAGGCGAGCGACGGCCTGTTGGTCCGGTTGGACGCGGTGCTCGAAGCTCTGCGCGGGCGTATCGAGGAGCATCGCCGCACACCTGCCATCGGCCGATCGCACGGCATTCATGCCGAGCCCGTCACCTTCGGACTGATCCTGGCGGGGCACTATGCAGAGCTTGCGCGTGGTCGACAGCGCCTCCTGGTGGCTCGAGAAGAAATCGCCGTGGGGAAGATCGCCGGTGCCGTTGGCACCTACGCCCATCTTACACCGGCCATCGAGGCCGAAGCGCTGGGTTCGCTCGGACTTCGACCCGAGACGGCATCGACGCAGGTCGTCGCGCGTGATCGCCACGCCGCCTTTGTGGCCACCCTTGGCATCATTGCCGCTGCGATCGAGCGGTTCTCAACCAATGTTCGTCATTGGCAGCGCACCGAGGTCGGGGAAGCCGAAGAGCATTTCAAGAAGGGTCAGAAAGGCTCGAGCGCCATGCCGCACAAGCGGAATCCGGTGCTCACGGAGAACCTTTGTGGTCTCGGGCGTGTCGTCCGGGCTGCCGTCGTTCCAGGCCTCGAGAACGTGGCGCTGTGGCACGAACGGGACATCAGCCATTCGTCGGCGGAGCGCATGATGCTACCGGATGCGACGGCGACGCTCGCCTTCATGTTGGACAGGGTGCGTGGGGTCATCGCGGATCTGGTCGTTTACCCCGAGCGGCTTCGGCAGAACCTCGATCAGACCGGTGGGCTCTGGGCGAGCGAGGGCATCTTGCTCGCGCTCATAGGGCAAGGTCTTGGCCGGCAGGACGCCTATGTGCTCGTCCAGCGAAATGCGATGAAGGCCTTTGAAGGTGAGGGCGAGTTCCGTGCGCTTCTTCAAGAGGATCCGGAGATTCGCGAGCACCTTTCCCCGGATGAGGTCGACCGCGAGTTCGATTTGAATCACGCGCTAGCGCACGTAGACACGATCATTGATCGTGCACTGGAAGGAGCTTGAGATGACCGTTTCACCGGAAGCGCTGAAGGAAGGGCTCTCGAAGACCCTCGATGGAACCAACTTCGAGTCACTCGGTCACAAATACGAAGGCAAGGTCCGCGACTGCTATATCGCGGATGGAAAGCGCTACATCGTCGTCACCGACCGCATCAGCGCTTTCGATCGGGTGCTCGGAACGCTTCCTTACAAAGGACAGGTCCTGAACGGCCTGGCGGCCTGGTGGTTCGAGGAGACCAAGGACATTGTTCCCAACCACGTCATCGATGTGCCTGACCCGAGCGTCATGGTGGGCATCGAGTGCGAGCCGCTGCCCGTCGAGATGGTGGTTCGCGCATACATCACGGGCGTCACGTCCACCAGCATTTGGACACACTACGACAACGGCACCCGCGTGTTCTGCGGCCACAGCCTTCCCGATGGGTTGAAGAAGCACCAGAGGCTGCCCGACCCGATCCTGACACCGAGCACGAAAGCCGAAAAAGGCGATCACGATGTGTCGGCGTCGCGCGAAGAGATTCTGGCGATGGGGCGGATCAGCGCCGAGGACTTCGACGAGGCGGCCGGGTATGCGATGGCGCTGTTCGCGCACGGGCAAAAGGTTTGCGCAGATCGTGGCCTGATCCTCGTCGACACGAAGTACGAGTTTGGCAAGACGCCCGACGGAAGGATCGTCGTCATCGACGAGATCCACACCCCCGATTCATCGCGGTTTTGGTACACCAGCAGTTACCAGGAGCGATTCGAGGCGGGCGAGGACCCGGAGAGCTTCGACAAAGAATACGTTCGACGCTGGCTCGCAAGCAACGGCTACAAAGGCGACGGCCCGGTGCCGACGATTCCCGATGATGTGCGCGTCGAGGCTTCCCGCCGTTACATTCAGGCGTGCGACCAGATTCGCGGCACGGCGTTCGCGCCGGATACGACGGACCCGTTGCCTCGCATCGCAAGGAACCTAGGGTTGGAGGCATCATGAAGGCGAACATCTTCGTCACGCTGAAGCGCGAAGTCTTGGACCCTCAGGGCGACGCAGTCCGCCGCTCGCTCAGCTCACTAGGCTTCGACGAAGTGAAGTCCGCCCGAGTCGGGAAACTCATAGAGCTAGAGCTCGACGGCAACGACAAAGCCTCCGCCGAGTCCCACATCCAATCCATGTGCGAAAAACTCCTAGCCAACCCCGTAATCGAAGACTTCCACTACGAAATCCTCGACTGAGAATCTAGGCGCCCCAATTAGTGTCGGGCGTCTGACCTTAGCGAAGGGGAAACGCAGAGTCTTGAATTAGGGGCGGTCGCTGTCCACACCGAGTCCGGTGGGGGTCAACGGGGAGGAGTACTAGGCAATCAGATGCTCTAGCCTAGGGATCCGAATCGTGGGAAAAGTGTCGCACAGGCGTTCGCGCCAAACGGAGGGAAGCGACATGCGCAAGACTATTCAACTCTTCTCCATCGGAGCCGCCTTCGTGGCCGCGCTCTGGCTGGCCCCAACGCAAGCATCGGCTGCGAACTGTCACTTCTCCAAAAAGGAAAAAATCGCCATGGTCTCTTGGATCATGATAATTCCCGGCGCCGTCATCACCGGCCTCGCGTGCAAGCGCGACCTCTTCGAAAAGGGCGGCAAGAAGGAAGCCGTGCTCCCGGCCCAGGATCGCGGTCACGCGGACCTTCGATTCCTAGACCGGCGAAGGAAGCGCTCGATCTAGAGGCGCGGCAAACATCTCAGTGCCAGTGCCAGTGCCAGTGCCAGTGCCAGTGCCGGTGCCAGTGTCAGCGCCAGCGCCAGTGCCAGTGCCAGCGCCAGTGCCACTGCCAGTGCAAGTGACCATGCCAGTGACCAAGCCAGCTTCCGAGACCGTGTTCCCGAGCCGCCCGCCTGTTGACGTGGGGGAAGCGGGGGGGTAGCGAAAAGGGGTGACGGTTCTCGGGTTGCCGGATGTTCGGAGTGTGCTGGGAGGGCGGGCGGCTCGGGAGCTTGCGGAGCATGAGAAGTGGGCTGCGGTGGCGATGTTGCTCCGTGAGGGGGCTTTGGGGCCGGAGGTTTTCTTCATTCGGCGGGCGGAGCATCCTCGGGATCCCTGGTCCGGACACATGGCGTTTCCTGGCGGGCGGCAGGATGAAGCGGACACTACGCTTTTACAGACCGCAATGCGGGAAACTCACGAGGAGGTCGGCCTAGATCTGTCACGCGAAGCCGACCATATCGGCCAGCTCGATGACCTTCAGGCGATCGCGCGCGGCAAGCCGCAAGAGACGGTCATCCGTCCGTTCGTTTTCGAGGTCCACCGCGAATCACCGATTCGAGTCGACGAGACGGAGGTGGCCGAGGCCCTGTGGACGCCGCTCCTGCCCCTCTACCGAGGCGAGGTCGACACGGTCCGTCCCTATCAATGGCATGGCACCCAGATCGACTTTCCCGCGTACGACGTCGACGGCCGTCTCGTCTGGGGCCTCACCTACCAAATGTTGCGCTCTTTCTTCCGGATTCTGGGGTAGCCACCGGCCGGGCCGGTGCTAAGTTCGGCGCTAGCCATGCCTGAAGCCGATCCGAATCGCCTAGTCCACTGCATCAAGCTCGACAAAGAGCTCCCTGGCCTAGCCAAGCCCCCCTTCCCCAACGAGATGGGACAACTGGTCTTTGAAAAGGTCTCGAAAGAAGGCTGGGATCTGTGGCTTCAGGAGAGCGTTCGCTACATCAACACCTACCGGGTCGACCTCTCCTCTCGTGAGGGCGCCGAGTTCATGCTCAAGCAGCTGCGGATCTGGATGGGCATCGAGGAGGGTGACCTGGCAGCGACCGCCTGGACGCCTCCGACCGAGTAGTCAATTCTCGCTTGGCAACTGCGGGCTACTGGAAGTTCTGCACCGACCAGACGCTTCCGCCGGGGGTTTCATAGAATCCGCATGCGACCATCGTGTAGGACGGGTTTGTCATGTTGATGTAGTGGCCGTGCGCCGAGTACGGCTCGCCCGGGCCTTCGTCCCACATCGCCTGCAAGCAGCCATTGATGACGTGTTCGGCTGAGTTCCAACCGGGGCATTCGTTTTGAGCCCAGCCTGCCGGCGAGCAGATCTTTGCACTGAATCCCGCGTGGGCGCTTCGGGTGCTGTCGTATTCGGAGTGCTGGTTCGCGCAGCCTTCGGCAGCGTTCCAGCGCTGAAGCGGTGGCAGGCACTGACATTCCCAACGAAGTTGGTTGATGCGCGTCACGCAGTCGGCGTACGGGTTGCCGCTGCTCTCGAGAAGCTCCGGCTGGCAGTTCACGACCGGCGAATCAAGCGGCCCGTTGCTACAGTCTGCGATGAACCGCGGGTCTCCCGTCGTCACCTCGCTTCCTCCGGCGCCCGGAGCTTCGAAGAAGTCGCCGCATCCCGCTGCGAGCAAGCAGAGCGTGAGTAGTGTGGTGTTTGTCGTGCGCATCGGGTCCCCCTAATCAAAGTTCTGAACGCCCCAGACTTTGTTGGCGGGCGTCGTGAAGAAGCCGCAGGCGACCTGCGTGTAAGATGTCGAGGCCATGCTCTCGTAGTGGCCGTTGACGGTGTTGGGGTCCCCGTCCTCGGGGCCTTCATCCCACATCGCCTGGAGGCAACCCGTGATCACCTGGTCGTTCGATGGCCAGTTCGGGCACTCGTTTTGGGCGCGAGCGCCGCCGCTGCAGGGCATGGCCGAGAAACTGGCGTGCACTCCGTTGAGGCTGTCGTACTCCGCGTTGCTGTCCGTGCAGGCCTCACCGTCCACCCATCGCGCGAGCGGAGGAAGGCACTGACACTCCCAGCGGAACTGGTTGATGCGCGCGACGCAGTCCGCATGGATGTCACCACTGCTCGGCGCCGGGTCGGGGCGGCAGTTGGGAATGGGAGCGGCGAGTGGACCGCCCGCGCACTGACCCGGACTGCCGCCGGTGCCAGCGTCGGTGCCAGCGTCGGTGCCAACGTCGGTGCCAGCGTCAGCGTCGGTGCCAGCGTCCGTGTCAAGGTTCGGCGCGCCCTGTCGATCGATCCCGTCGGGCGTTTCGATGCTGCCTTCACAGGCGAGCGTCAGCGCAAGGAGCGCGATAAGCCAAGCGCGAGTCACCATCCTGCCTTCAATCTAGCAATGCAGACGATGTAACCCAAATGGGTGAGACACTTGCTTACATCGAGTTGCGCATCGCGACTAGGGGAGAAAACGCGCTCGGACCTCTGCCGGTGGGAGCGGGCAATGGTCGTATTTCCCGAAGACGCGATACCGGGTGCGGGCGACGATGCCATAGAAGAAGTCGGTGAACCACACAGGCAGGAATCGAAACCACGACAGCGCCTTGGCCGGATATGGCATCTCTTGCATCGCGAGGGCCGCCGCCCGCGACCGCAGGAACACCTCGCCGCGTCTCACATAGACCACCGTCTCGAGCTCGGATGGGAAGTCGGGATGGAGCTCCCGGGCGATCGCGGCGGTCTCGCCCTGCAACGGCGCAAACCGAAACACACCGTCGCTGTCTACCTGCAGCATGTACTTGACGATGCCGTTGCACATCGCGCACACGCCATCGTAGAACAGCAGGTGCGGCGGAAGCTCGGTCATCGAGGTTCTAATAGCAGAAGTCCGGCCTTTGGCGGGCCGGCGACCTGTAGGCGCTCCGGCAAGATGCGATTCACCATGTAATAGAAGATCGACGTGATCGCGCCCGAGGTGGTGATGATCACGTTGCCATTCGATAGCGGGGTCACGAAACCCTCGCTGGTCTCCGGGAGCACGAGCGGCTCACCGACCGGCTCGCCCGTCTCCAGGTCGAACGTCACGAATAGCGACTCCTGCGGGATTGGAACCCGTGTGCGATCGCTCTTCGAGAGGAACTTGGGCAAGTGATAGCCGCAGACCAGGGCCATCCAACCGCGTTCCATGCCCACGGTGAGTAGGCTGTTGACGAACGCGACCGGCTCGGAGAGCACGTAGCTCCAAACACCTCCGGGTTCGGGCAGACGCTCCTTGCAGGTGTCGCTGTACGACCTCTCCCAACGAACGCCCCCGTCTTTGTTGTACGCCGTGATCCGATCTTGAAACGGAGTGTAGATGGTTTCGTTCGCACCGACGCTCGGTGACGCGGAGCCGCCTCCGCCCGTCTCGCTTTGCCAAAGCCGCCTGCCCGTGTGTGCGTCGATCGAAATCATCCGCCCAAGCTCGTCGACGGCGTATACAGCGCTACCGTCGTGCGAAACGGCGGGGCTGGTGCCGCTACCCCCGCCCATTGGTGCTTGGAACGCGATGCTGAGGGCGTCATCGGTGATGTCGATTCCGTAGAGTACTCCGGTGCCCGGAGTGGAGCCGGCGGCCGTGATGTAAAGCCGGCCGGTTTCCGGATGAAGGGCAGGTGTGTTCGCGACTTCGATCTCCCAGCCCTGAATCAGGTTGAAGATGAACGGGATCAGGTCTGGGTCCATCAGATCCTTCCACAACGATTCTGGCGGCTCATCTTCGGGTGCGGGGCCCGCGCCGCCCGGCAGATCGAGCGGGGGCATCGCAAGCTCGCCGTTGTGCGACCAGAAGAACAGCACCTTGCCATTGGTCGTCACGCCACCGACGTAGCGCTGACGGCTCAGCACCACCGTCATGAAGCCCCAGTCCACGTCGTACTGCTTCAAATCGACAACCCACTTCACGTCGCCGTTGGGCTTGAATGCCCAGAGCTGGTCGCGGTCCCCGACATACAAATCGCCTTCGGCGTCGATCGTTGGCGCATTCATGATCGCAAAGGAGTCCAGGTCCTCAAGTGACTCCTGCGGCTTGGCCGACCAGAGCACCTCGCCCTCGGGCGAGATCGCATAGAGGTGGCTATTGCCCGGGGGGGAGCCCGTCACCACGTACGAGGTTCCGTCGAGCCCGATGGTTGGCGGCCAGAAGATCGGCTGACCGTGCAGGAAGTGCTTCTTGAGCACGAACGAGGTTCCGAGCTCCATCGGGACGAAGTCGGTGTTCGAGCTGTCACGATGCCCCGCGGGCCAGAGGCTGTCGAAGTACTGCGGGCTGAGGTTTGAATTGGTCTTGCTTTGACGAAACGCGGGCGGTCCGTCGGCCAGAACCGGCTGTGGTAGCGCCTCCGCCTTCTTCTTGCCGCTGCGTTGGCTCACGAACCAGACGGCAAGGACCGCCAGTAGAAGCGGCACCGCCCATCGAACCCAAGGCCTCTTTTGCGTGCTCATGGCCGCGTGCTACCACGCCCGCGCCCCGCCAAGTCAAGCGCGAACCCCCGTACTCGCTCATGTCGCTCCCGCCACCCTACCGACCGTTCGGAATAAAGGCCCTCAACAGCGTGGGTGCAGGGCTCCGCCGCCTTGGCTGGACCGCGCCTTCGCTGAACGAGCAGGATTTGCTCGATGCCGCGGTTCGACGAGCCGGCTCGAGCGATTTCGGGGGCGGCGGTTTTCGCGAGGGAATGGCCGTCTTTCTCGATTCGGTGGAGCGGGAGGCAGACCTCAGCACCCTGGGCCGCATCAGCTGTCGCGAGACAATTCTCCGCTATCTCGAGAATCGTCTCCGGTTGCAGGAGTACTCGAGCAAGCACCCTGAGGTCGCCGACGAAGTCATCGAGCGGCCGATGTTCATCATTGGGCTGCCACGCACTGGCACGACCATCCTGTTCAATATGCTGTCTCAGGATCCGGGAAACCGTCCGCCGTTGAGCTGGGAGGTAGAATGGCCGGTGCCGCCCCCCGAGCCGGAGACCTATCACAGCGATCCGAGGATCAAGGACGGTCAGAAGCTCTTCGAGAACCTAGACCGGGTGATTCCCACGCTTCCGGCGATTCACGAGTTTGGCGCGCTCCTCCCGCAAGAGTGTGTGCCGATTAGCTCCCACGAATTTCTCAGCGTCCAGTTCAACATCACCTACCACGTGCCCAGCTACCAGGCCTGGTTCGAGCAGCAATCCTTGCAGCCGGCATATGCGTTCCACAAGAAGTTCCTGCAGCATCTGCAGAGCAAGTACATGAAAGACCGCTGGGTACTGAAGAGCCCAGCTCACCTATCCGCGATCGACGACGTTCTAGAGACGTATCCAGATGCGCTCATCATTCATACCCATCGCGACCCGGCGCGCGTGATGCCGTCTCTTGCGAGCCTCTTCTACGCGTTGCGAGGCATGACATCCGATGGGGTCGATCCGGCTCGCTGCGGGCGCGACACGATGAACATGTGGTCGTTGGCCCTGGACCGAGCGGTCGAAGCGCGGAGGCGGCATCGCGACAAGCCCGGTCAGTTCTTTGATGCACATTTCGAGGACACGCTGGATGACCCGGTCGACTTGTTGCGTCGCGCGTACGCGCACTTCGACCTCGAGTTTACCGACACCGTGCGCGACCGGATGGCCGCCTTCCTCGCAGCAAATCCCCGCGGAAGCCGCGGTGTCCACCGCTACGTCCGTGAGGATTTCGACCTCGATCTCGATGAAATTCGAGAGCGTTTCTCCGGATACTGCAGCGAATTCGACGTGGCGCTTTCAGACTGAGCCCCCGCAGCGCCTCCGGACAAATCGCAGGCGTGACTGGGGTTACATCAATGAGAGAGCAGGACTAGGATCACTCAGCCGTCGTCCACAGCCGAAGAGTGAGGTCTTTCTATGTCCGTGTCCTGGGAGAAAACAGCGTGCATTCTCTGCGAGT
>CALLDH010000121.1 GCA_937998345.1 uncultured bacterium
TGCAAGGCGCCCCGTCCGGCGCAACCCCGTGTCGCGTTTGTCCGAGCCCCGGTGAACCTGTGAGCACGCCGACCCGTCCGCAGGGTTCCCGTGTCGCGGCTGGCTGCTTAGACCGATACGCCGAAGTCTCTCAACGCATCGTTGAGGGTGACCTTTTTGTCGGTGCTTGCCTTCCGCTTTCCGATGATTAGCGCGACCGGGATCTGGTACTCGCCTGCTGGGAACTTCTTGGTGCGGGTGCCGGGGATGACGACTGAGCGTGGCGGGACGTAGCCCTTCATCTCGACCGGCTCCGCGCCGGTGACGTCGATGATCTTCGTGCTGGCCGTGATCACGACGTTGGCGCCGAGCACCGCTTCTTCACCGATGCGGGAACCTTCCACGACGATGGCCCGGGAGCCGACGAAGGCGCCGTCCTCGATGATGACCGGCGTGGCACCCGGGGGCTCGAGGACTCCACCGAGGCCAACTCCGCCAGACAGATGCACACCCTTGCCGACCTGCGCACAGGAACCGACGGTGGCCCAGGTGTCGACCATCGACCCGGCGCCTACGTACGCGCCAATGTTCACGTAACCCGGCATGAGAATGGCACCGGGCTCCAGGTGGGCGCCGTAGCGGACCGTGCCGGGCGGGACGACTCGCACGCCTTGCTGATCGAGGTTCTTCTTGAGGGGAATCTTGTCGTGGTACTCGTACGCGCCGACTTCCACCCGCTCCATGCCGCGGATCCCGAAGTAGAGAAGAATCGCCTGCTTCGTCCACGCGTGAACGGCCCACTCCCCGTCTTCACCACGCGTCGCAACGCGAACCTTGCCCTTGTCCAGGAGCTCGATCGTCTCCTCGACGGCGCTGCGGTACTGCGCATCTTCGAGCTTCGAACGATCTTCGAACGCTTGCTCGATGAGTGGGCGCAACTGGCTTTCGCTCGAGTCGCCCATGACCTACTTGAGGAGATACTCGGGGAAGAAGTACCCGACTTCGATTTTACCGTTCTCGACGCTGTCTGAGCCGTGACACGCGTTCTCGCCAATGTCGGTGCCGTAGGCTTTGCGGATGGTGCCGTCGTCGGCTTCCGCAGGGTTGGTCGAGCCCATCAGGCTGCGGTAGCGCGCCACGGCATCATCAGCCTCGAGCGCGGTCACGACCACGGGCCCGCGCGTCATGAACTCGACGAGCTCGCCGAAGAACGGTCGTTCCTTGTGAACCTCATAGAAGCCCTCGGCCTGCGCGCGACTCAGGTGAAGCATGCGCATGCCCAGGACCTGAAGGCCTGCGCCCTGAATCATGGCGATGATGTTCCCGATGTTGTTCTGCTCGACGGCGTCGGGCTTGATAATGCTCAGGGTGCGTTCGACAGCCATGTTGGCTCCTCTTTTCGGTGCTGTTTCTAGTGGGCGAAGCCCCGTGGTGCCCGAGGCACTCTACGGGGGCGCGTTTGTAGCGCGTTTTGATTGCTGGGCAATGCCCTTGGCGAAGGCCGTGATATGTGCGGCAACGACCGCGGGTTGCTCTTCTTGGATGAAGTGACCGGCATCGACCATCTGCTCTGCACGCAGCGGAAACACCTGCTTGATATAGTGGAGCTGCGCCTTCGGTATCGCGATCTCTTGCTCGCCCCAAACGAGCTGCATGGGCTTGTCGATCGCAAGCAGACCGTCACGGAGGTAGTCCCGGTGCTGTTCCGTGCAATCCAAGCCGTCCATGATTTCGAGGAAGCTGTGATGCCCGCCGTTGTTCCTGACCAGATAGAGATAGCTCTCGACAACGTCTTCATCGATGCAGTCGGGGTTCTTGACCCCGGAGTGACGGAAGAGCTTCAAGGCGACGGCAGCGTTCAACGTCGAAAAGACCACGTGCCGTAGAACAGGTACCCGGAACGTCCACATGGGAAAGGCCGGCCGGTAGTGGGCGACATCCATCACCGTATTGGTGAACGTGATGGAGCGAACCTTCACCGGGTTCTGGATGGCCCACTCGGCGCCAATTGGCCCGGCGATGTCATGCAAGACGAGATGCACCGGAGGGAGCGCCAGCGCATCGACGACGCGACCGACCCACTTCGCGAGCTCGTGCCAGTCGTAACCGATGTCCCGGGGTTTGTCGCTCAGCCCGGCCCCTGGAAAGTCGAAGCTGACCGCCCGAAGCCCTTGCGCGGCAATCTCCGGAAGCATCTTGCGAAACAGGAATGAGCTCGACGGCACGCCATGCAGAAACAGGACCGGCTCACCCTCGCCTGCTTCTCGGACGAAAATGTGCTGACCGTCCACGACGATGCGCTTGCCTTCCGCTTCGTGCTCTTCGACCAGCCTGGGCTTTCGCATACGGGCTCCGCCTCGATGAGGTTGGCCGAAGCCTAGACCAAATGTGCGACCGCGGCAGCTTCCTCTTGAAGCTCGGCCGCCGTGGCATCCATCTTCGCGCGGCTGAAGTCGTTGACCTTTAGGCCCTGGACGATGGACCAGCTCCCGCCACTGCAGGTGCACGGGAAGCCATAGATGATGCCTTCAGGCACGCCATAACTGCCGTCCGACGGAACGGCCATCGAGGCCCAGTCACCGTCCGGGGTACCGAGATGCCATTCACGGACGTGGTCGATCGCCGCATTGGCCGCCGACGCCGCGCTCGAGAGCCCGCGCGCGTCGATGATCGCCTTGCCCCGCTGCTGCACGGTCGGAATGAAGTCATTCTCGATCCAGGCCTGATCGTTGATGAGGCCGGCTACACTCTTGCCGTCGATCTCCGCATTGAAGAGGTCTGGATACTGAGTCGCCGAGTGGTTGCCCCAAATCGTCACCTTCTGGACGTCGGAGACCGGACGCCCGGTCTTAGCCGCAACCTGCGACATCGCGCGATTCTGATCGAGACGCACCATGGCAGTAAAGCATGACGAATCCAGGTCTGGCGCGTTCTTCATTGCGATGTAGCTGTTGGTGTTGGCGGGGTTGCCGACGACGAGCACCTTCACGTCGCGGCTGGCGAAATCGCTCAGCGCCTTGCCCTGGCCAGTGAAGATCGCGCCGTTGGCCTCGAGCAGGTCCTTGCGGAGCATGCCCTTGCCACGGGGGCGGGCGCCCACGAGCAGGGCCACGTCGGTGTCTTTGAAGCCCGTCGCCGGGTCGTCACTGGCTTCCATGCCGGCAAGGAGCGGGAACGCGCAGTCCTCGAGCTCCATCATCACGCCGCTCACTGCCTTCATGGCTGGCGGAATGTCGACGAGCTGGAGGATGACCGGTTGGTCGCTGCCGAGCATTTCGCCCGCGGCGATTCGGAAGAGAAGGCTGTAGCCAATCTGGCCTGCGGCGCCCGTGACCGCGACACGCATTGGTTTCTTCGACATCGTTTTCTCCTTCCAGAAAATTCGTTGCTAGTGTGTGATCCGGAAACCTAGAGAAGGCTCTGGAGTGTGGTGCCCATGTCGGACGGCGTCGGCGCGACCTTCACTCCGGCGTCTTCGAGGGCCTCAATCTTAGCATCAGCGGTGCCCTTGCCACCGCTGATGATGGCGCCCGCATGGCCCATGCGCTTGCCAGGAGGCGCCGTGCGCCCCGCGATGAACCCGGCGACCGGCTTCTCGAAGTTCTCCTTGATCCAAGCCGCCGCCTGCTCCTCGGCGTTCCCGCCGATTTCGCCAATCAGGATCACTCCATCGGTGTCGGGGTCGTCGTTGAAGAGCTTCAAGATATCGATGAAGTCGGTCCCATTGATCGGGTCGCCGCCAATGCCGACCGCCGTGCTCTGGCCGATGCCGAGTGCCGTCAGCTGACCGACCGCTTCGTAGGTCAGCGTGCCGCTCTTGGACACGACGCCGATGCGCCCTGCCTTGTGGACGTGACCTGGCATGATTCCGATTTTGCATTGGTCCGGAGTGATGACCCCGGGGCAGTTCGGCCCAATGAGCCGGGTCTTATCCTGCGAATCTAGAACTCGTCGAACTTTGATCATGTCCATCACGGGGATGCCCTCGGTGATGCAGACGACGAGCGGCACCTCCGCGTCGACCGACTCGAGGATCGCGTCCGCGGCAAATGGCGGGGGTACGAAGACGCAGGATGCGTTGGCGCCGGTCCGCTTCACCACGTCGCGCATCGTGTCGAAAACCGGCACGTCCATCAGCGACTGACCGCCACGGCCGGGGGTACATCCGGCCACCACCTTGGTGCCGTAGGCAAGCATCTGCTCGGTGTGGAACTGGCCGACGCTGCCTGTCATGCCTTGAACGACGAGCCTGGTGTTCTTATCTACGAGAATCGACATCGCTCTTATCCCTTTGCCAACTCGACGATCTTCTGAGCGCCCTCGGCCATCGTGGCCGCGGAGGTGATCGCCAGCCCCGACTCGTCGAGGATCTTGCGGCCCTCTTCCACCTTGGTGCCCTCGAGCCGGACCACGAGCGGAACCTTGAGGCCGAGCTCCTTGGTGGCCGCAACCACGCCGTTGGCGATGGTGTCGCAGCGCATGATGCCGCCGAAGATATTGACGAAGATGCCCTGGACCGCGTCCGACTGGAGGATGATCCGGAAGGCCTTGGTCACGGCTTCCTGGCTGGCGCCGCCACCGACGTCGAGGAAGTTCGCGGGCTCGCCGCCGAAGTACTTGATGGTATCCATCGTGCTCATGGCAAGGCCGGCCCCGTTGACGAGGCATCCGATGTTTCCGTCCAGCTGGATGAACGAGAGCCCGGCTTCCTTGGCCTCGGTCTCGGTGGGCGCCTCCTCCGAAAGGTCGCGCACCGAGTTCCAGAAGTCGTTGTGGCGGAACTCCGCGTTGGAATCGAAGTTCACCTTGGCGTCGAGCGCGACGACCTGCTCGTCCTCGGTGAGGATGAGCGGGTTGATTTCAGCGATCGAGCAGTCTTCTTGCTGGAAGAGCTTTGCGAGGCCGGTGATGAGCTTGCTGAAGTTTTTCTGTTCTTGCTTGCTGAGCCCGAGCCCGAATGCGAGCTGGCGAATCTGGTAGCCCTGCAAGCCGACGGCCGGGTCGATGGCGATGGTTTGGATCTTCTCCGGAGTGCTCGCGGCGACTTCTTCGATGTCCATGCCCCCTTCGGTCGAAGCCATGATCGCGATTCGGCGGGTCTCGCGGTCGACGACTAGCGCAAGATAGAGCTCGCTCTTGATCGCGAGGCCTTGCTCGACGAGCAGGCGCTGCACGACCTTGCCCTCTGGGCCGGTTTGGTGCGTGATCAACGTCTTGCCGAGGATGTCAGTGGCCGCTTCGGTCGCGGCGCCCACACCCTTGACGACCTTCACGCCACCTGCCTTGCCCCGGCCGCCCGCATGAATCTGCGCTTTGACGACGACGACCTCGTTACCCGTCTCCTCGATGAGCTTCTTGGCCGCGGCCGTCGCTTCTTCGACCGACATGCAAGCGATGCCCTTCGGCACGGGGATGCCGTACTTTCGGTAGAGCTCTTTTGCCTGATACTCGTGAATGTTCACGGGGCTTGCCTCCTCAATGTCGTGCCGATTGCGTGCAGAGCGGCAGGCCTATAGCACGAGTCTACGGAGGCGCCCGAATCCCGATTCAGTCGGCTTCTGCAGGCATATCGACGAGTACGCGGTGCCTTCCGACGAGGGTCGCCCGACGGACGATCTCCTCGACTTCGGTCGAAGTCACACCTCGGTAGACCACCGCATCGCGCCGCACAAAGCTCTGTGCATCTGCGATGATCTGCTCGTGCTGACTCGCATCGTCCGGCAGTGTGACCACGAGGTAATGAGCGAACCGAAAGCCGAGCGCGTTGGAATCGCAGACCTCGATGTCGGGAGCCCCGCCGGCGTAGAGTTTTTCAACGAACGTTTCGACGTAGTCGGGTCGGCGAACGTACTGCCTGGTGGTCGATGAAGAGATGTAGCCCTTAGCTTCGTGGAGCTCGCACCCACTCTCGCGAAGGGCGCGGTCCACCCAGCGTTCCGCTGCGCCGCGGTCTCCGTCACGGGCGGCATCGAGGCCATGCATGGCGGCGCTGTGACGCCAGGTGTTCAACCCCCATGCGATACCCACGGCGGCGAAGAACCAGAGAATCTTTGGAAGGGTAAGCCTCACCCGAGTCAGCTCCTTATGGCGGCGACGAGGTCGAACGCCCCGACACCGAGGAAATAGATGCCAAGACCATCGAAGCCGATGCCGACCCAGTCGGCTTCGCCACGAAGAGTCGAAGTGCCTAGAAACCATCCGATCCCGAGAATGGCAACGCCAGAGATGATAGCCCCCACGGCCTGCCGGATGAATTTCTGTCGCTGCTGATCGCGGGACGTCGCCAGCAAGGAAGCGGTGATCCGGCGCGGCTGTTCCCTTTCCGAGGACGCCACGGATCGCGACATGGGAATCGGCGGAATCGGCTCGTCGACGGAGATGCGAGGCACACCGGCTTCGGTCGCCGGAGCAAAGGGGTCGATCGCGGAAACGCGCCCGGCGGGGAACAAGTCCGCTCCGGGTGGATGAAAGACCGCCGCGCTCTCCGTCCCGCCTGCGCCAGGCATGGGTTTCGCATCCCTCGCGGGTCGGCACTCGACCACCGCGCCGATCGCTTCGAGAGCTTGTCGCATCTCCCCTGCTGCCTTGGCGGGAAGACTGTGCTTGACGACTTTGGGCAGGCTCTGTTCGAGGGAACGTGCGCTGGCCGCATCGATGCCGAACGCGCTTTGGAGCCGTTCCGCGGGTGCGGAGTCCCGATGCTCGAAGCGAATGATCCAAACGTCGAACGTCGACATCGAGCAGAGGATACCGGCTCCCAGGCCGCTGCGCGATTACTTGAGCGAACCGGCCCGGGACGCTGAACTTGTGATCACGATTAGCCGCGCGGGTGATACCGTTCGTGCATCTTCCGGAGGTGATCCCCGCTGACGTGCGTGTAGATCTGAGTAGTCGAGATGTCCGCATGGCCGAGCATCGTCTGAACCGAGCGGAGATCCGCGCCCCCGGCCAGCAGATGTGTCGCGAACGAGTGGCGCAGCTTGTGGGGCGAGATCGGCTTCGTAATGCCCGCGGCGCGCGCGTACTTCTTCACTAAGCTCCAGAAGCTTTGGCGCGTCATCGCCTTGCCCCGCGCCGTGACGAAGCAAGAACGGCTCGCCGTTCGCGCCCACTTTGGCCTCACATCCCCGAGGTACTCAACCATGGCTGCACGCGCGTGAGCCCCGATTGGAACGATGCGCCGCTTGTTGCCTTTGCCAAGCGCAGAGACGAACCCCTCCTCGAGGTTCACGTCGGCGAGGTCTAGCTCGATGAGCTCACTCACCCGAAGACCCGCCGCATACATGGTGTGCAGCATTGCTCGATCGCGAATCCGGTTCGGCTTCGACCCGGTCGGCGCTCGGAGGAGCCGCAAGACTTCGTCACGGTTCAAGATGTCGGGAAGCTTCTGCAACAAGCGTGGTCCTTCCAGCAGCTCCGTGGGATCTCGCTCCGCGCGCCGCTCCTGAACCAGAAAGCGAAAGAAGCCACGGATGGCGCTCAGCGCTCTCGCCTGCGTCCGGGCGCTCAGGCCCTCCTGCGACAGCGTGACGAGATAACTTGCAACGCGCGCCTCATCGACTTCGGCGAGTGACGCCTGCTCGTCAGAGAGTCGCGCGCCGAACCGTACCAGATCGCGAGCGTACCCATCCACCGTGTGTTTCGAAAGGCCTCGTTCCACACGCAAGTGCTGAATGTAGTCATCCAACGCACCGTCGAATGCGGCGGACATACTACTCGCTACCACAATCCGATCCGTGAGCCCATTTTGTGTACGTTCACAACCGACCTGTGGGAGCCCCTCAAGCGGCTGCGTCGCCACGGGGCTACGCCCACTTCGTTGATGCCGATCTGGTCGCGTGGTATTCATCAATTGGGGATTCATGATGCACTACTCGACTCACCATTCACTTGGATGTTCGAACAATGAGTAGGCTGATCGGGTACGTCGCAAATCGTGCGGACCGAATGCGTGATGCGCTTTACCAAGAGCGCGCGGTGCTCCGCCAAGAGGCAGCGCCGGCTGACGCAAGTGGCTGGGGCATCGGCTTCTATCACGGCGACGAGGTGCTCCATAAGAAGCGCCCGACCCGCGCCGGAGAGCTCGTCGATTGGCAGACCATCGCTGGCGACGTTCGTTCCGATTGCGCCGTGCTGCACATGCGACAACCGACGGTCGGGGACTTTCGCGCGGAGAACGCGCACCCGTTCCGCATGCGCAGTTGGCTCTTCGCGCACCAGGGGACCATTGGTCGCTTCGACGCGATGCGGGACAACTTCGCCGAGATGATTCCCGACTTCCTGCGGCGCAACATCCGAGGCCAGACCGACAGCGAGTATCTTTTTCACACCGTGCTCACCTTGCTTCACGATGCCGGGCAGCTGGACAACCCCGACATCAACGAAGCGCAAGCCCTCCCCGCGATCAGCGCGGCCATCACTTTGGTCGAACGACTAGCCGCAGAGGCCGGCAGCACCGACAACAGCCTCAGCTTCATCCTGACCAACGGCCGCTCGATGTACGCGCTCCGCCACGGTGCGCCGATGATTTACGTCGAACGCCAAGGCCTTCACGATCCTCCGGACGACTACACCCCACCACCGGTCGGCAGCACGCAACTTCGCTACGTCATGGTAGTCAGCGGGGTCGGCGAAGATCAGGTTGGCTACGAACAGGTGCCGGAACGCGCTGTCGCAGTCATCGACCGCGGCCTGGACGTGGCGGTCCACGCACTTTGAGGCTGCCGGACCTGTGAGCTCCGAAAATCACCTAATCGTCA
>CALLDH010000122.1 GCA_937998345.1 uncultured bacterium
TGCAAGGTCTGCAACGACACCGGCTACAAGGGCCGAGTCGCGTTGTACGAGGTCATGCCGTTCAAGGATCGGCTCCGCGAAATCGTTCTTCAGGGTGGATCGACCGCCGAGGTGAAAGACGAGATGATCCGCGATGGCGTCTCAACCCTGCGGATGGCCGGGCTCAGCAAGGTTCTTCAGGGCGTCACGACGATTGACGAGATTGTCCGCGTCACCGCCGCCGACAATTAGTGTGCGGATCTTTTCGCCCGTGGTCGGCTTACCTCCTCGTCGCTCCGCTGCGAGGTAGGGGCTAGCGTGGGGACGGTGGCGGTGCCTCTCACTACGCTCCTGCGGGTGCGCTCGAGCACGAACGAAAACCTCTCGCACACTAGAAGCGGCGGTTTTCGGGCGCTGTGTTCTTGCTTGGTTTGTCAACTGTGTAGCCGGCGTTGGGCCGGTACGGGCGATCGTTGATAGCGGTATGGGCAACCCTGGAATTTCGGGACTTGGAGGGGCTTGGGCGCTGAACCTCGAAAGCATATGACATCTCATGGCCCTACATGGCACGTCACTGATTGTCATGTGGGCGTACCGGTGGTAGATCCGATCGCATGCGCATCAGCAATAGTTTCTCCGAAGGCGAGATTCAGGTTCTCGAATTCATCCTGCAAACCCTTCTGCGCGGCGGCACCCCCTCGATGGCCACCCGCAACAAAGACTTCGCCGCGGTTTACCGCAAAGTCATGACGATGAAGAAGCGCGTCGAAGAGAAAAAATCGCAAGCCAAGATTTCCTCTTCCGTCGGCACCGTTGCAGCGGCCGACGATGACGATCTTCATCGTAAGGCCGGCTGACCGGGTTGACTGGTTTGGGTCCGTCACGTAAGCGCGGACCGCTATGCTGACCCCGCTGATTGTTCTTCGCGGTGGGCGCGTTCTCGACCCCTCTCTAGGACTCGACGAGACCGCTGATCTCGTGATCGACGCGGGACGCATCAAAGACGTGGGACGCGATGCGGGCGCTGCCTATCGGGCAAGCGAATCGGTTCGCATCATCGATGCGTCGGGGCGCTGGGTGTGTCCCGGCTTCATCGATTTGCACGTGCACCTGCGTGAGCCCGGACAGGAGTACAAAGAAGACATCGCTTCCGGTTTGGATGCGGCGGCGGCCGGCGGCTTCACCGCGGTTTGTCCGATGCCGAACACGAAGCCGACCAACGATACCCGCGCGATCACCGAGATGATGATCGCGCGCGCAAACGAACATGGCGGCGCTCGGCTGCTGCCCTTCGGCGCGGTGACCAAGGGGCAAAAAGGGGCGGAGCTCACCGAGATGTCGGACTTGCGTGATGCTGGGGCGATCGGAGTCAGCGACGACGGCCTTTGCGTCATGAACGCGGCCGTCATGCGGCACGCGATGGAATACGCCCGCACCTTCGACCTTTTGGTGAGCCAGCACTGTGAAGACCATCACCTGACCGAGGGCGCACAAATGCACGAAGGCGCCCAATCGACCCGGCTCGGGCTGCGAGGCTGGCCGCGCGCAGCCGAGGACATCATCGTCGCGCGAGACTTGATTCTCGCGGAGACCACTGGTGCCCGATACCACGTGGCGCACATTTCGAGTCTGGGGGCGGTTCGACTGATTCGGGAGGCGAAGTCCCGCGGCCTGCGCGTGTCCGCCGAGGTGACGCCGCACCACCTGCTTCTGACCGACGAAGCGCTCCTCAGCTACGACACCTATTGCAAGGTCAACCCGCCCCTGCGGGAGGAAAAAGACCGCGAGGCCCTGCGCGAGGCGCTCGCGGACGGCACCATCGACTGCATCGCGACCGACCATGCTCCGCATACCGACCTCGAGAAAGACTGCGAGTTCGAGGCGGCCTCAGTAGGGATCAATGGGCTCGAAAGCGCGATCGGGTCGATGTTTCAGCTGGTCCGCGATGGAATGCTCACACCACTGCGGTTCGTGGAGTCGCTCTCGACGGCCCCCGCCCGATTGATCCCGGACTACGAAGGCGGCTCGCTTCGGGAGGGGCGACGCGCCGACATCACGGTCCTCGACCCCGAGGCCCGATGGATTCTCGACAAGGAAGCGCTAGGCTCCAAGTCGCACAATACGCCGTTGCTGGGTCGCGAGCTGATGGGGAGGCCCGTCATGACGATTGTCGGGGGCAAAGTCGTGCATGAGTTGAGAACATGATCAAAGAAGCACACCTGGTACTTGCAGATGGAACCCGCTTTACGGGGCAGAGCTTTGGCGCCGAAGGCGCGGCCACCGGCGAAGCCGTCTTCACGACCGGCATGACCGGCTACGAAGAAGTGCTGACCGACCCGTCGTACTGCGGTCAAATCGTCACCATGACGGCTCCGCAAATTGGCAACACGGGCGTCAACATCGAAGATAGTGAAGCCCGGCGCCCTGCCCTGCGGGGCTTCGTCGTGCGAGAGCTATCCGCCGTCGAGAGCAACTGGCGCACGAAGGAGTCGCTGAACGCGTATCTCGAGAGGTGTGGCATCGTCGGAATTACGGGCGTCGACACGCGCACACTCACCCGCCACATCCGGGACGTCGGCGCGCAGATGGGCGCAGTCGGGACCGAAGACCCGGCGACACTGCACGACCGTGCCAAGGCTGCGCCTCCGATGACGGGCCAGAACCTCACGGGAGAAGTCACAACTCCTGAGGTCTACCAGTGGACCGAAGGCAGCGGGGTATGGTCGGAGCCTCGCGAGCGCGCGCGCCCCTGGCACGTCGTTGCGATGGACTTCGGGGTCAAGCTCAATATCCTGCGCTGCCTCGTCGACGAGGGGTGCAAGGTCACCGTCGTTCCCGCCACCGCGAAAGCCGAACAAATTCTCGCGCTCGATCCGGACGGCATCTTCTTGTCCAACGGCCCTGGTGATCCGGCAGCGGTGTCCGGCGGAATCGAGACGGTCCGGGAGCTCCTTGGACAGCGTCCCATTTTCGGGATTTGCCTTGGACATCAGTTGATGAGCCTCGCGCTGGGCGGGCAGAGCTACAAGCTCAAGTTCGGCCATCGGGGGCTCAACCAGCCAGTCAAGGACCTCAAGACAGGGCGCATCGAGATCACCACCCAGAACCATGGCTTCTGCGTCGATGTCGACTCTCTCACCGACAAGTGCGAGCTGACTCACCTGCACTTGAACGACCAGACCTGTGAAGGGATCGAACACGTCGAGACAGGCGCGTTCAGCGTTCAGTATCACCCCGAAGCCGCTGCGGGGCCGCACGACTCGCGTTACCTGTTCCGGCGGTTTACCGATGCCATCGCGCGCGCACGCAGCTGACCTCGAAAGGATGCTCTCCCGTGCGGCGGAAGAGTGCGAATCCAAACGCGGTGTTTGGTTCGGCGACGGTCTGCCGCAGGCGGTGCGAGGCGCCATCGAGGCACTCGGCAACATGACTGAGCAAGAGCCCACGGAGCTCGCGTTCGTCGAAGTGAGCGCCGTGTCCCCGCAGGGACGAGCGACGACCAACGAGGACGTTTCCGCGCTCGAGTGTCCGGTGGTCGGGCTCAGCATCTCCACCCTGGACGACTTAGGCGCCCTACTCGGCCCGCATTCCGAATCGGGGATTCAGATCAGCCGACTCATTTGCCCGGTGGCTGTGTTCGACTTCAACGAGGACGGCGTCCAAGTCCGCGAGGTCCGCCACGGCCTCACGGCGGCGGACCTTCAAGAGAGGCTCGCCCTTACGCTCTGGGCTGGGCCGGATCTGAAAGAGCTCGGCACGCACTGACGAGGACTGAAACCGAGGCCGGGTGACCCGGTCTCGGATACCTGTCTCGGTCACCGCCCCCGTTGAAACTCCCGCGTCAGCACCTGCCCCGTGTGACTCCTCTTTCGCTTCGCGATGGTCTCCGGCGTCCCTTGCGCCACGACTCGACCGCCGTGGATGCCGCCTTCGGGGCCCAGGTCGATGATCCAGTCGGACGCTATCATCACGTCTGGGTGGTGCTCGATCACCGCGACGGTGTCACCTCGTTCGACCAATCGATTGAGAACGCCGAGGAGGCGGTCTACGTCGTCGCGGTGAAGGCCGGTGGTTGGCTCGTCCATCACGTACAAAGTTGGCCCCGTGTTGAGGCCGGCCGCGAGCTCAGAGACGAGCTTGATTCGCTGGGCTTCACCGCCGCTCAGGGTATTCGACGGCTGACCCAGATGCAGATAGCCGAGGCCGAGCTCGTCGAGGAGCTCGAGTGGTTGGCGAATCGTCCTGACGGGCGAGAACACCTCGACCGCTTCGGTGACTTCGAGCTCGAGGAGCTCGCCGGCGTTGAGTCCTTGCCACCGAACCGCCAGTGTCTCTGGGGTGAAGCGCATGCCGTTGCAGGTCTCGCACGGGACGTCGACGTCGGGGAGGAACGCCATCTCCACGTGAATTGAGCCCTGACCCTTGCACTCTGGGCAGCGGCCTTGCTCGACGTTGAAAGAAAAGCGGCTTGCCGTGTAGCCGCGCGCGCGCGCTTCGGGCGTTCCTGCAAGGAGTTGGCGCACCGTGTTCCAAATGCCGATGTACGTCGCCGGAACCGATCGCGGTGTGCGTCCGATCGGGCTCTGGTCGATCTCGATCGCACGCTTCAACGATTCGAAGCCATGGATCTTCTTGAAGTCGCCGGCCGGTGAGTCGTTGACCATGCCGACCGCCTCGCGGGTAGCGCGCAACAGCACCTCGCGAACCAGGGAGCTTTTCCCGGAGCCGCTAACTCCCGTCACCGCCACGAAGCGCTCAAGAGGGAAACGGACGTCGACATTCTCGAGGTTGTGGTGGTTCACCCCGGTCAGCTCCAACCAGGAGGCCGCCCGCGTGCTGCGGCGGGTAGCGGGGACCTTGGGCGGGCGTTCCAGGGCCGCGGCCGTGACCGAACCCTCCATCGTACGCAGAGCGCCTTGTGATACGACCCGCCCGCCGTGCTTGCCGCCCCCGGGCCCCACGTCGATGACATGATCGGCAGCCCGAATGGTGTCCGCGTCGTGTTCCACGACCAGGACCGAGTTTCCTCGATCGACCAGGCCTCGTAGCGCGCCGAGGAGACGTCCGGTGTCGCGCGGGTGCAAGCCAATGGTGGGTTCGTCGAGCACGTACAGGACACCGGTGAGCCCGCTGCCGAGTTGCGCCGCGAGGCGGACCCGCTGCATCTCTCCGCCGCTCAGCGTGTTGGCCGCGCGGCCGAGGCCTAGGTAGCCCAACCCAACCTCCTCGAGGAAGGAGAGGCGGCGCAGCGCTTCGCGGAGCGGCGTGTTGGCGATGGTCGCGTCGCGGCCTTCGAGGTCGAATTGCCGAAGCGTATCGACCGCCTCGGAGACACTTTGATCGAAGAGCGCGGTGATCGACAGGTCATCGACGGTAACCCCACGGGCCAAAGGTGAGAGGCGGGTCTGGTCGCATTGGTCGCACAGACGCGCGGCAATGCCTCGCCTGCGCTGGCGGCCACGCCACTTCTTCTCCACGATCTCGCCGCGCCCCTCACAGGCCGGGCATTGGCCATGCCGCGTGTTGAAGGAGAAGAACCTCGGATCCAGTTCGGGGTACCCGCGACCGCAGCTTGGGCACGCTTGCTTGCTGGAGAGCTGCATCTCGTCCTTGCCTGCGATCGCCCAGGCGGCCCCGTCTCCTACGTGCAGGGTCTTCTCGAGCAGGCTCAACAAGTCGGAGCTCTTCGCAGAGACACGGCCGACCACCAACTCCACATCGTGTTCGGTGTAGCGGTCGAGCTTCATGCCGGCCTCGAGCGGCTGGAGCGTGCCGTCGATGCGCGCCTCGGTGAAACCGTCTTTCATGGCCTTCTTGAGGAGCTCGCGGTGAATGCCCTTTCGGCCACGCACCACGGGCGCGAGCAGCGCGACCTTCTTGGCGCCAAAGCGGCGCGCTACATCGTGGACCAGCTGGCTCGCTGGGCGCGCCGCGATCGGCACCTCGCAATCGACGCAGTGGAGCACACCGATGCGCGCCCAAATCAGCCGTAGGTAGTGAGACACCTCGGTTACCGTGGCGACCGTCGAATTCGCCCCCGCTCGCGTCATCCGCTGTTCGAGCGACACGCTCGGTGGCACGCCGACCACCTGGTCGACTGACGGCCTTGGAAGCTGCGGCATGTACTGCCGCGCGTAGGGCGAAAGCGTTTCCAAGTATCGCCGCTGCCCCTCGGCAAACAAGACATCGAACGCCAAAGTGCTCTTGCCGCTTCCGCTCGGGCCCGTGAGCACGACCAGCTCGTCCCGCGGGATTTGAACGGTGACGTTCTTGAGGTTGTGCTCGCGGGCCCCGGCGATTCGGATTTCGCGAAGCGGCGCGCTCGCCGTCTTGGCCTTCTGCCGGTTCGCCGCGCGCTTGCCCTTTGACTTGCCAAGCGCGCGAGCGAGGTAAGGCGCCGTTTGCGACCCCTTCTGTTTCGCCACAGCTTCGGGCGACCCGTCCGTGACGATCCGGCCGCCGCTGGCTCCTGCGCCCGGACCTAGATCGATCACGTGATCCGCATGCGCCGCGACGTGCATGTCGTGCTCGACGACGATGACCGTGTCGCCCCGGTCGACGAGATCGTCCAGCACCTTCATCAAGGGCTCGACGTCGTTGGCGTGAAGCCCGGCAGTCGGTTCGTCGAAGATTAGAAGAGAGCCCGGCGTGGCGCGCAAGAGCGCTTCGGCAAGCTTGAGCCGCTGTGCCTCGCCACCGGACAGCGTGTTCAGGGGCTGCCCCAGCCGAAGATACCCGAGGCCCACGTCGAGAAGCGGCTTGAGCGCGCGCGCGAGTATGGCGTCGTCGATGAAATGCTCCGCCGCCTGGTGTGCCGTGAGTTCGAGGACGTCCGCGATGTTGAGGCCCAGGTACTCCACATCGAGGACCGGCCCGACGAAGCGCCGCCCCTGGCACTCAGGACAACTGAAGACGACGTCGGCCAGGAACTGCATCTCGACCGTTTCCGCGCCATCGCCCCGGCACGCCTCGCAGCGCCCACCGGCCACGTTGAACGAGAAGAACCCCGGCTTGTAGCCACGCTCCTTGGCGAGGGCTTGCTGGGTAAAGCGCTTTCTGAACGCCTCCCAAATCTTCAAGTATGTCGCTGCATTGCCGCGTGAAGTTCGGCCAAGCGGAGCCTGATCCACGCCCACCACACCCTGGAGCGGCTCGAATCCCGTCACTCGGTCGTGCTCGAGGGGCGACCCATCCGACTTCAGGCCGAGCTGGCGCTGAATGGCGGGCAGTAAGGTTTCCAGGACCAGGCTGCTCTTCCCCGAGCCGCTGACTCCGGTCACGCAGGTCATGACCCCCAGCGGGAACGAGGCATCGATCGAGCGCAGGTTGTGCCCGGCCGCGCCGGTCACTTCGATCCATCCCTGGGGTTCGCGCCGCCTGCGGTCGACGGCCCCATTGGCCTTGAGAGCCGCGCCGGTCGCGGTCTTTGCTTTGCGGAGCGCTGAGGGGGTGCCGTCGAAAACGATTTCACCCCCGTTCTCGCCGGCGCCCGGGCCGAGCTCGATCACTCGGTCGGCGCCGAGGATCATCTCCGGATCATGCTCGACGACGACCGCAACGTTCTCGTCCTTCGAGAGGGCTCGAACGACCCCGAGCAATCGCTCCACGTCCCGCGGATGCAGTCCCACCGTCGGCTCGTCGAGCACGAACATCGCACCATTGAGCGTGGCGCCCAGCGCGCTCGTCAGCGCGACCCGCTGGGTCTCGCCTCCGGAGAGCGTCCGAGAAGTTCGATCCAAAGAGAGGTAGCCGAGGCCTACGTCGTGCAACGCCCGCAGCCGTCCGATCGCTTCCCGCCACAGGAGCGCGGCGCCAGCATCGCCGGTGAACCGCGTTTCCTGCTTCTCCAAGAACGACAAGGCATCCGACGCAGGCAAGGCGTAGAGCTCTGGAAGGCTAAGCCCATCGATGCGCCAGGCGAGCGCTTCGGACTTGAGCCGTGTGCCGTTGCAGTCCTCACATTTCTCGTACTTCCGGTAGCGGGAAAGGAAGACGCGGACGTGCATCTTGTACGCCCGCGATTCCATCCATTTGAACCAGCTCCGAATACCCCACCAGCCTTTGGGGTAGCCCACCGCGTCGCCGTCGATGAGCCAGTCGATTTGTGCCGGAGTCCAGTCCCGCAGCGCCTTGTCGAGTGGGACACCAGCCTTCTTCGCGTTCTTCTTGAGCTCGCGGCGCTCCCATGTCGTGGCCTTGCCCTGCCAGGCGCGAATGGCTCCTTCGTCGGGGGAGAGGTCGGAGCTCGGGATCACCCGGTCGAGGTCGATCTCGATGGTGCGCCCGAAGCCGCGGCACGTTTCGCATGCGCCGATGGGGCTGTTGAAGCTGAAGAGTCCGGGTGTTGCGCGCCGAAAGGACCGGTCGCACGTCGGGCAATGAAGCCCCTCGGAGAAGCCGAGCTCCGCGCCTCCGGCGGACCAGACGGTCGCCCTGCCTGCGCCTCGGCGCATGGCGTCTTCCAGCGCTTCGACCAGGCGCGCCTGATCTCGGGGGCGAGCGACGGTTCGGTCGGCCACGACATCGAGGTGCGTGCTTCGACCGTTCGTCACGTCGCTCGGCGGGACCTCATCGAGGTCGCGGACCTCTGCTTTGACCCGAACGCGCCGGTAGCCTTCGCGAAGCAAGCCCTCGCGGACGCCAATGAAATGCTCCTTGTCGGCCACTGCAACCGGGTACGTGACCAGCAGCTTCTCTCCGGCAAGCTCGTTCATCACGCTTTGCGCCGCGCGCGTCGGAGCATCCCTGTGCACCAACTCTCCGCAACCGGGACAGTAGAGCTCGGCCGCATGGGCCCACAGATGCTTCGCGTAGTCCGCGATTTCGGTCATCGTCCCGACGGTCGAGCGGCTGGTTCGCACCGGTGCTTGGCGGTCCACCGCGATCCCCACCGGCACCGGGTCGAGCTCATCGACCGGAGGTCTCGAGAGGCGCTCCAAGAACTGCCGCGCATACGCGCTGAAGCTCTCGACATATCGGCGTTGGCCTTCGGCGTAGAGAGTTCGAAAGGCCAGCGACGACTTGCCCGCGCCCGAAGGACCTACGATCGCGAGGTACGTACCGGGCGCGATATCGAGATCGATCGAACGAAGGTTGTGCGTGCGCGCGCCGCGTAATTTGGTGGGCTGCATGGGCGAGACGGCTATCTCTAGGATGACAGGCGGCGTTGTCCAGCCAGGAAAACCGTCTCACGCGGAGCTGGTGCTTATCGGCGTCCCCAGCGTCTCCGAAGCACCCAGGTCATGCCCAGCAGCAGCACCGTTAGGAAAATGAACCAGGGGCTGGAAAGCGGTTCCTTCGACACGAGTCCCGCTGCTCTCCGGCTCGTCGAGGCGAGCTCGGCCAGCGCAGGGACATCCTGGGTGCCGAGGAACACGCGGCCTCCCGTTTGTTCGGCGACCGCCTGAAGCTGCTCGGCCATGGTCTCGAGATCCGCGAGCTCGTCGCCGCTCTCTTCGACGATGAAGACCTCGCGAGCGAGCTCTTTGCCCTCCACGGAAGCAACCACCTCATAGGCTCCTGGCTCGCTGGGTGCGCGGAGGGTGGTCTGGAGCTGCCCATCCTGATCGGTGTCGACGACCGCGCCCCCGTCGTCATCGTTTCCCGGTTGATAGTGGAGCTCTACGCGCGCCTTCTTCATCGGACGATAGTCATCGTCCCGGAGTCGCCCCGAGACGACGAGCTCAGCACCGACTCCATAGCGCTCTCTGTCGGTCGAGATTCGCGCTGGCTCGAGCAGCGGGTCGCGGGTGAGCCATCGAATCATCCGGTCCCAGAACAACTCGTACTCATCGGAGCCTACCGTGGTGTCATCCGCGGCAAACCGCCAACGCCATGACGCATCGGTCGTCATCGCGGCCACCCTTCCCCGGCCGGCCTCCCGGACGACGAGAACGGGAAGCGGTGCGCCGTTGTGGAGCCTCGCCCTCGGGTGATGCAGCAGCACCTGCGCTTCCGGTTTGATGGCGCTCACCATGTTGGCGCCATGCAATGCGGGAAGCGCCTTCCACGTTTGCCTCGTGAGGGCCGGGTCCGGACCTAGAGCGACAATCGGATGCCTCGCCAGTTGCTTGCTGACCTCGGCCCGATAGCTGCCTTTGAGCACGCCGGGCGCTCCGAGCTTCACCGGCAAGATCTCTTCGATGGCCGTGCCCGCATATCGGCCCTCGGCGAACGAACGATCGCCTCCGATCATCACGAACGAGCCACCGCGTTGCACGTAGTCTCGAATGCGCGGCAGGTACGTTTGCATCTCGTAGGGCGCGTAGTCGAAGTTCTGGAAAATCACGACGTCGAAACTTCCGAGATGTTCGCGAAAGAGCTCGTCGGTCGGAAATGGGATCAGAGCGAGCTCGTTGGTCGGTGCGGCGGTCAGGTCGGCCGCGGCGCGAAGGATGAAGAAGGAAACCAGGTCAACCGAGCCGTCGCGCTTGAGGAAATCGCGGAGGAATCGAACGTCCCAGCCTGGCCGCCCGGCCACGAGCAACGCTCGCAGGCGCTCTCGGCCGACTCGCAGCAGCGCAGCGCGGTCATTGTTCTGAGGCACCTCATCGTTGGACGCCTGCGGGATCAAGACTCGGTAGAGCGCGCGCCCAGGGCGCCTTGGCGTCACTTCGAAGGCCACGGTGCCTCTGCCGGTTGCGTCGAGCGCGGCGACCGTCTCCTCCTCCAGGCGGCTTTCGTGCCAAAGTTGGACCCGAAGCTCGCTCTGTCGGAGCTCACCAACCGAGCGGACATCCGCGCGGATCAGCGCCGGGACGCCCACGTACGCTGTCGTGTCCGCGTGCAAGGACACGACGGCCTGGTCATCGAGAGGGTCGTCGCCGCCAACGACGACGGCATGAATCGCAGGTGCACCAGAACCGAGTCCAAGCGCCTCCGCCCGGAAACTCGCGTCCGCTCCGTCGGTAATCACCACGAGCGAGCCGAGCTCCTGGTCGGCGCCTTTCTCCAAGACATAGCTCAGCGCGTCGCGGATCTTGGTTTCGTCGTCGACGGGCTCATAGCTCTCCGCGAGCTCGCTCCACATCGTGCCCCGCGTGCTCGATCCGAAGAGGTAAACCACCGGACTCACCCGGTCATCCTCTTGCCATTCGGTGATCAGGGCGCGGACCGCGTCGCTTCGGGGGCCGCTCGCGCCGGCGAGCGTCATGCTGCGCGAGTTGTCGAGCACGATGCCGGTGCCGCCTGCGACCTCTTCAAAAGTCTCGCGGACCAGCCTGATCTGGAGGGTCAGGAGGTAGACCGCGAGGATGCCGAGCCCGCCGAGCGCCGCCAAGGTGGCTCGGCGCTTCCGATCGCTTTCGCCGCGAATCGACCGAAGCTCGACGAGCCAGAGCGCCAGCAGAGCGAGCCCCAGCACCCACGCCGTCGTGTTTCCCCCCAAGACTCCGAGTTGCCACTGCCAATCCGACACGCGCAAACCTCAGCGACCTGAGCCCCGCCGCCGCATGATGAAAGGCGCGTGCACTTGATCGTCTTTGTAGTCGGTGCAAAGCGCGTAGAGGACGAGGTTCACGCCGAGACGAATTGCTCGTTCACGCTGCGGCTCCCCGCCGGGCACCACAGCCTGACTCCACGCGCCGAGCTTGTCTCGCTGAAACGCGCCGCCGAGATCGTGCCGGGAGTACACGATGGCGATCCGATCGCCGTACGTGATGCCTTCGAGAAACCCGGGACCCTGTACGCGTCCAACCGGGTTCCGCAGAAGGTAGAATGAACGATAGATCGTGTGATCCGATGAGATGGGCTGTAGCGGAAGCGCCGGGAAAGCGCGAAGAAGCTCCCGGCGAACTGCTCGGTCAAAACCTTCGCCACCGGCCGTGGCGTCATCGATCAGGATGAACCCACCACGGTGAACGTATTTACGAAGGCCTTCGATCGCCTGCTCGCTCAGCGGCGGAAACTCGTCGCTGCCGCGCCAGTAGACGAACGGGCTTCGGAAGAGCGAAGCCCTGTCGAGCCTTGCGCGACCGGGCTCGAGGATGGGCTCCACGCTCGAACGCTTGCGAACCTCCCAGGCGAGCCGCTCCGCGACGCGTCGGGCGCCGTCGTTGCCGTTGCCAACGTCGAGAGAGACGATCTCCACCGCAGTCGCGTCGCCGAACGCAGCGACACGGTGCACCGGAAGTACTGAAAGGCAGACCAGTACCACCCAAAGGCGACCCCAACGCACCCCAAACACCGCCCGCATGGGACAGGAGTACCAATCGTGCGCGAAAGCGCAAGCCGGGTTGACGAAGGCGGTGTTCACGACGAGAGTTGCGCCGTGTCGAAGGGGTCACTTCGCGCGTGCGCCACGCTCGCATTGCTCGCACTCGGATTCGGTTGCCAAAGCAAGAGCGAAACGGCAGAGCCTGTGTCGCGCGATGAGCCATCGAGCGACCTGAGCCCGCCCCTGCTCTCACGAACCCGTCCTTTGATGAGCACGGTGTTCCGAATCCAGGTCGACTCGCCACCGAGTAACGCTGAGAACGTAATCCGTCAGGCGTTCGAAGAAGTGGAACGCTTGGAGACCGTGCTTTCCGAATGGCGTGAAGACAGCGACATCTCGAAAGTGAACTCGCTTGCAGGCAAGAAAGCCGTGAAGGTTGGTGACGACACGCTGCGCGTCGTCGATGCCGGCATGGACGTGTCGATGTGGTCGAGGGGCGCGTTTGATCTTTCGTGGGCCGCGTTGTGGGGGCTCTACGATTTCAGACCGGATTCGATCAAGATACCCACGCCCGAACAAGTTCGTCCGCGGCTTGGTCTCATCGACTACAAGAACATACGGGTCAGTAAGAAGTACAAGACGGTGTTCTTGAAGAAACGCGGGATGGCAATTGGGACCGGCGGTATCGCGAAGGGCTATGCCCTCGACCACGCTGGGGCGATTCTCCGAGGCGGTGGCGTCGACAGCTACATGATCTTTGGCGGCGGCCAAGTACAGGTCCACGGTGAACGGGATGGCCGCCCTTGGCGCGTTGGCATCCAGCACCCTCGCGATCCAAGCACCTATTTTGCCGCCCTAGAATCGACCGGAGCCTCTTTTTCGACCTCGGGCGACTACGAGCACGCGGTCTTCGACGGTGCGGGCAACCGCTGGCACCACATCATCGACACCCGGACCGGCCGCCCGGCGGACAAGTCGCTCTCAGTGACCATCATGACCTCGGAGGGGATCTACGCCGACGCGTTGAGCACCGCGGCATTCGTCTTGGGCCCCGAGAAAGCGCTGAAGATGTTGAGGCGCATCGCGTACCCAGCCGAAGCGGTCATCGTAGGCGCCGACTGCAAGGTCTACATGACGCCCAAGGCCCGGAAGCAGATTCGTCTGAACGTGGAGCTCGTGGACGGACGCCTGCCGAATTGCAAGCCGTAGTGACAGGCGGCGGCGCCCTAGGCGCGCTCTTCGATTGGGACGTACGTGCGGTCGGCTTCGCCCACCCAGATCTGGCTCGGACGGAAGATGCGATTGCCTTCGAGCTGTTCGAGCAGGTGCGCGAGCCATCCGGAGACCCGCGAAATCGCGAAAATCGGCGTGAAGAGATCCGAGGGGATGCCGAGCTTTTGGTAGACGATGCCACTGTAGAAGTCGACGTTCGGGTAGATGCCCTTACCACCGACCAAGTCCGTCATCTGTTGCTCGAGCTCGACAGCCAAGTCGTAGTCGGGTGTGCTCCCGAACTTCTGGAATAGCTGGGTGGCCAGCTCTTGGAGGATCGTCGCGCGCGGGTCCTTGACCTTGTAGACGCGGTGGCCGAAGCCCATGATCTTCTCTTTTCGTGCGAGGCGGTCCTCGGCCCAGCGGCGCACCGCATGGGGCGACCGATCCTCGATGCTCCCGAGAGTCGAAAGCACCTGCTCGTTGGCGCCACCATGAAGCGGGCCCGCAAGGCTGCCTATTGCCGAAGCAACGACAGCGTAAGGATCGGTGAGCGTCGAGCCGGTCACCCGGGCGGTAAACGTGGATGCGTTCATCGAGTGCTCAGCGTGCAGAGTCAGGGCCACGTCGAAGACGCGTTCGGCCAGGCGTGTCGGAACCTCCCCTTCCAGCATGTAGAGGAAGTTCGCGGCGTGGCTCAGCTCGGTGCTCGGCTTGATCGGGTCGTCACCGCGCCGAATCCGATGCCAGGCAGCGACGATCGTGGGCAGCTTCGCGATCAAGCGGATGACGCTCAGCCGAAGAAACTCGGGGTCCGAAATGTGATCGCCCTTGTAGAACATGCCCATCGCCGCAACGGCTGCAGTCAGCGCATCCATCGGCTGGCCGCTCTCGGGCAGCGTCTTCAGTAGGTCGATGATCCGGAACTTGAGACCTCGCTCGGAGATGAGCTGGTTTCGGAATTCGTCGAGCTCGCCGGTGCTCGGTAGGCGGCCGAATACCAGCAGATAGGCGACTTCTTCGTAGGAACCACGATCCGCGAGCACCTCGATCGGGTAGCCACGATACTGAAGCTTTCCCACCGATCCATCGATCAGGCAGATGCTGCTGCGGGCCGCCGGGATGCCGGCGAGTCCTGGAATGTATTCGGGCACTTCCGCCATGGTCTCCACTTTCGAGCTCAAAGGTCGGGCGGCAACCTAGCTGTTCGCCCAACGGGCGCAAGTCGATGCGAAAAGCCTTGCAAAAGCAGGACGCGCGGAACCGAGCAGTACGTCGGCAGCCGCTTCGAGGGCCTCCGCGCGAAGGCGTGCTGCGGCAGATTTGGCGGTCGCGCGAATGACGACGCGCAGGTCGATGTTCGCATCGTGGGGCAGTTTTACCTGTGCACCGCCCGCATCCACGAGCAGGTCGACGAATCGAAGGCCGGAACGCCCGTCTCCGGTATCGACGACCGAAACGAGCCGGTCTCCGATTGCGACAGCCCGCGGCGGATGAGCCGGCGTGTCCCCGGTTTCATCGAGCACGAGGAGCGAACGCTTCAACCGCGCTCGACCTCGAGGCCGTCGGCTTCCCAGTGAAGAAACCCGCCGGCGAGGTAACCAACCTGAACGCCATCGGTCTGCAGCTTCTCGCTCCACTCCTTGGCTTCCTCGCTGCGGCCGTAGAGGACCCGGATGCGACCGTCGAAGGGCTGAAGCTCATCAACCCGGCTCGCAAGCTCGCCGGTGGGGACGTGAATCGCCGACGGAATTCGGTAGCGCGAGTATGAGGCCGCGTCTCGGATATCGACCGGGAGCGCCTTGCCCTGCGTCAGCCAAAGCGCGAGCTCCTCGGTGCGAACCTCAGCGGCGGCGCGCGGCATCACAGGCTCGAGCAAGCGCAATATTCCGGCCTTGTCGAGGGCGCCGACGTGGTGCTGAACCACCCGGCCCTCGGCGATCACGAGCAACATCGGAATCGACTGGGCTCGGAAGGTCTGGGCGACCATCGGGCTGGTGTCGACATCGACTTTGACGACTTTGATCTTGCCGGCCAGCTCTTCGGCGACCTGTGCGACGATCGGCGAAACCTGTTTACAGGGCTGGCACCAGTCGGCGTAGAGGTCCACGAGCACCGGAAGCTCCGAACGAAGAACTTCGGCTTCAAAAGTTGCGTCTGTGACCGAATGAACTGCCATTTCAGTATCCCCTGTCTTGCATCCTGGATTCTGTCACGATCGCCACGCTGGCGCTCGTCCCGAGCCGATTGGCCCCCGCGGCGATCATTCGGTCCGCAGCGGCCGCGTCACGAATCCCCCCGGACGCCTTCACACCGAAGTCGGATCCCGTCTCGGCGCGAAGCAATCGAACGTCATCTTCGGTAGCAGCGCCACCGCCAAATCCGGTTGAGGTCTTGACGAAAGCCGCGCCCGCGATGCGGGTCCACTGGGCGCCGCGCCGTTTCTGGTCGTCGGTGAGAAGGGAGGTCTCGAGAATGACTTTGACCAGTCCACCGTCTGCCGCGTCGACGACCCCACGGACGTCGTCGATGAACACGTCCCGCAAACCGTCTTTGAGGGCGCCGATCTGGCATACCATGTCAATTTCCGAGGCCCCATCGAGCACCGCCTGGGCGGCCTCAGCGGCCTTCCCGGCTGAGTTCCCGGCCCCAAGCGGGAAGCCGACGGTGGCGGCAATGGGGAGCTGGCAGTCCGCCAGCAGTGAGGTACAAAGCGCCACGTGGGCCGAGTTGACACAGACGGTTGCAAAGCTGTGGTGAACAGCTTCCTTGCACAATTGCGTGAAGTCGGCGCGGACCGCGTCGGGTCGCAGGAAGGTGTGATCGATGAACGCGGCCAGGTCCTCACGCATCTGACGCCTTCTCCTAGCAATGATCGGCGGGGGCGACCAACCGCACACACCAAAGAGCCTTGGGGGCTTCTCGACTGATGGACGTTACTTGCGAACGCTGCGGCACTGAATACGAATTTGACGAGACGCTGCTTTCCGGTCGCGGAACGAGCGTGAAGTGCACCAACTGTGGGCATGTCTTCAAGGTCTACCCGAGCGCTCAAGCCGAGGCGGACCGCGCCACGAGCAGCTGGCGTCTCAAGTTGAAGGACGGGTCGATCGACACGATCGATTCCCTCAGGGAGCTGCAGCGGCGCATTGCCTCCGGCGAGCTGAAGCCCGAGAACGAAATTTCACGAGGGGAGGAAGGCTGGAAGCCGCTCGGTTCCATCCCCGAGCTCGAGACCTTCTTCGAGGCGGCCGGGGTCCAGATGCCGCCCCGTTCGCCGGTGCCCCCATCGCCGCTTCCTCCCGCGCCGGGCGCGAAGGATTCGAGCCTGCCTCCCGGAAGGCGCCCAAGGCAGCCCACGCTGCTCGGGGTGATGCCGGTAGAGAGAGTGACGACGGAGCCTGTGACCGGGTCAGTGACAGAGTCGGTGACAGAGTCGGTGGCAGGGTCAGCGACAGAGTCAGTGACAGCAGAAGAGGCGGAGTCAGTGACCGAGTCAGTGACGGCGGCAGAGGCGGAGTCAGTGACCGAGTGGGCGACGGACTCGGTGTCAGAGTCACTGCCGGAGTTCGCGCCGGTGTCGGCGACTGGGTCCTATCAGTCCCCCTATTCCTCACCCTCCACTCCCCCTCCCTCTGGGATTGAAGATGCCGTGTTCGAGGAGCGGCCGCAGGTGGTCTCACGGTCTGGGGCGCGGCCGAGCACGCCGCCTCCGGCCTACTTCGAGGATGATGACGACATTCCAGGTCTGCCGGGGCGTGGTTGGACGCCTTTGCGGTGGCTCTTGCTGATCGTGGTCGTGGGCGGGTTGACCTTGCTGGTAACACAGCGGAATCGCGTCGCTCTCTTGGTGGGTATCGGCAGCGACCCAGCTCTGATCGCAGCAGGGATCGCCGAGGGTGACGCCGCCCTCGCCGAAGGGCATCCGCAGGCCTATGCAAGTGCGATCGAGGCGTATGGTCGATCGGTCGAAGCCGGGGGCGACCGCGACCCGGAAATTCTCGCCCGGCTTTCCACGGCTTATGCTCTCGCTGCCCAGGCGCAGATCGACAGCGGGGCGACAGGCGAAAGCATCCGGAGCCTCTCCGCCGCAGCGCTGGAGACCGCGCAACGGGCCGGAGAGCTCGAATCGCGGGACCTGAACGCGAAGCTTGCCATTGCCGACGCTCTCCGACTGAGCGGGGACAAGGGCGAAGCGCGCACGGTGTTGGAAGAGGCGCGTGCCATGTCGTTCAGCCGAACGGCGGAGTTCTTCCGCATCGATTCGAGGCTGAGTGCGGCCGAGGCCGGGGGCGGTCTGGAAAATGGGCTGCGAAGCGCGAAGCAGGCGGCGGAGCTGGAGCCCGACGGAGTGCCGTACCTCCTGCTGTTGGCACGTGCCGAACGCGCCGCAGGCGATGGCGCCGACGCCCATGTCGCGTTGGAGACCATCCTCGCGAACCATCCGGACCATCCGGTGGCCACCCAGTTGCTGGCGGAGCTGGAGGCGGTGGATGCGGCGGTGGATGCCGGGGTTGAGGTGGATGCCGGGGTTGAGGTGGATGCCGGGGTCGCGGACGCGGGGGCAGCGACAGAGACAGAGACAGGGGCGGCGGCAGAGACAGCGGCAGAGACAGGGGCAGAGACAGCGGCAGAGACAGCGGCAGAGACAGCGGCAGAGACAGGGGCAGCGACAGAGACAGGGGCAGAGACAGGGGCAGAGGCGAAGCCGGAGTCGGGGGCTGCGTCGGCGACAGCGGATGCTCGGGAGCGGAAGGCACCTGCCAAGAAGCGGAGCGCTCCGAAGAAGCCCGCGTATGACGAGTACGACCAACTCGTGAAGGCGGCCGGAGATGACGCGTTCGTCGATGGACGGCCCCCCGTGCGTGACTATGAATGGTACATGCGGCAGGGGCGCGCCGAGCTCGCCGGCGGAAACTATTCCCGTGCTCGCGCGCTGTTCGATAGTGCTCTAGAGGCGCGTCCCGGGTCGGCCGAAGCGATGGACGGCCTCGGCCATGTGTTCCTGCGTATCGAAGATTTCGACTCGGCCCTGCGCTATTTCCGTGTGGCGGCCCAGCGCGGACATCCCGACGGCTATTTCAACTTGGGGAAGACCTATGAGCGACTCGGGCGGAATGAAGAAGCCGTCTCGGCGTATTACACTTATGTGAAGAGGCGTCCGTCAGGCACCCATGCTGCCGCCGCCAAAGCCGCGATCAAGACATTGGAGCCCTACGCGAAGCTTCCTCCCGAACCCGACCCCGAACCCGACCCGGCGCCTCAGCCCGAGCCGGACCCCGAATCCGGGGCGGAGTCAGAACCGGCCACACCATGAACCACACCGTGCGTCGTTCCGCGCTTACGATTCTCACGATTCTCGGCCTCCTAACCACCGTCTCGTGTAGCGAAGAAAAGGAAGCCCCCGATGGACCGGTGGTTCGGGAGCTCCGCCTTTTGCAAACTCTGCCGGACGGCGCGGAGCACGATCCTTTCTCCCGCCCGCAGCCAACGCTCTACGATGCCCTCACCCGTATTGGGGATGCGACGGAGGATGAGAACGTCAAAGGGCTCTTCGTGCGGGTTGGACCCTTGCAGGGTGCCTGGGGTAGCGTTGGAGATCTGGCGGACGCGCTCGGCGAGTTTCGCGCGGAGAATCGCCCCGTCCACTGTCATTTCGAGGCGACGGACAACGTCGGGTACCTGCTTCTCGCATCCATCTGCGACCGGATCAGCATGTCTCCGGCGGGCAACCTCGATCTCATCGGTCCGGCAGCTGTGATGATCTACGCACGCACTCTTCTAGAGAAGGTGGGGGTTGAAGCGGAGATCATCCATATGGGCCGATATAAGGGAGCGGGCGACATGTTCATCCGGGATGACATGCCCCCAGAGGCCAAGGCCTCGATGGACGCGATCCTCGACGACCTCTATGGCGCTCTCATCGAAGCTACCAACGCACGGACCGAGGGGGACACCCGCAAGTCCGAAGCCCTGATCGACGGAGGTCCCTACGCTTCGGCGGCGGCCGCGGAGGCAGGTCTCGTCGATTCGGTGAGCTTCCTTCGCGATTCGCGGGAGGAGATCAAGACGGCCGCCGGCGTCGACACGATTCGCCGAACGCGCATGCTGCCCAAACAAGAGCAGCTTACCCTCGGCCAGTTCCTGAACCTGCTCAGCGGCGACAGCGAGAAGGCGGAGGCAGGTGGCGAGCGCGTTGCCCTGGTGTTTGTGAATGGCAACATCACCGATGGCGAGTCCGGCTCGATGGGTGACGCGGTTTCGGGACCCTTCGTGCGAGCGATGGAGCGGCTCGAGAACGACGACGACGTCAAGGCCGTCGTGATGCGCATCAACTCGCCCGGCGGGTCGGCCCTTGCCAGCGACCGGATGTGGGATGCAGCACGCCGGCTCGGCGAGGCCAAGCCGCTGATCGCGAGCATCGGAGACATGGCAGCGAGCGGTGGCTACTACATCGCATCCGCGGCCGATGAAATTCTCGCGCACCCCAATAGCCTCGTTGGATCGATTGGCGTCGTCGGCGGGAAGTTCAACTTCGCGGGCCTCGCCGAGAACATCGGCGTGAACACCTACATCCTACAGCGCGGAAAGCGCGCGGCCTGGTCAACCCCGGTGCGCGGCTTGAAGCCCACCGAGCGGCAAGCCTTCGAGGGCCTCCTTCGCGACACTTACGACCGATTTATCGATCGGGTCGCCGTCGGCCGGAAGATGGAGCGGGAGGCGGTCCTGGCAGCCGCAGAGGGCCGCGTGATGACCGCCCAGGACGGCAAGGTGCTCGGCCTCATCGATGAGATGGCCGGCCTGAGCGAAGCGCTCATCAGAGCCCGCGCGGCCGCAGGCCTGGGACCCGAGGCGCCGGTCGAGCTCTGGCCTTCGAGCAAGGGCATGATCGACGCGATCAACGATCTACTGAGCGGCAACGGGGACGATGACACGCAGACCCTGCAACGTCGGTGGCTGCGGCAACACCCCTTGGCGGCTTCGCTTCCGCTTGAACCATGGGCAGACGTCTTGAGCGTCCTCGCTCGGGAGCACGTGGCGCTGGTTCCGCCGTATTTCTTTACACTGCGCTAGCTCAGGGCGTGATTGCCGGCGGGTCGACGATCGATGCGCAGCCGGGCGATCCGTCTTGCCCGGGAAGGCACTCAAGCAGGAACAGCTCGGGCGTGCATTCCGGTATCGTCAAGCAGCCTTCACAGATATCGACCGGCCAACGGAACGGCGCCGACCGCTGACTGAACCCGCCAAACGTCGTGCCGCCCGCGCGAATCGAGAGGATGATGGAGGGAATTCCGGCTAGCGCGCTCTGGTAAGACGCAGGAATGCCGAGCGCGGCTGCGACTTCTTCTGACGGGCCGCCACCCTCGTCGTTGGCCTCGAGGACCGCGCTGGTGTCGACCCGGTAGGGATTGACGAGGCCCTCGGGGAGCGTCGGCATGGAGCCGTCGGGCAGTAGGATGGTGATGTCGAAGTTGTCGACCTGAAGGTTGTTCTGCTCTCCCTGGAACTCGAGCGCGTTGCTGACGAGATAGCTCTGGAGCAATGGAGCGATGACGTAGTCGCTCGGCTCGCCAGTGAGCGCGTTGCGGTACGAGATGTCGTACCTCCCCCGCAAGAGCCGGAGCTCCTGATCCGCAGTGAAGACGCAACTGTCGTTCGGCGGCAGATTTGCCACGATTTGCAGTCCGTTGTCCGGGAAACGGTTGCACCCAGCAACCGTCACCACCACCATCATAGCCACGAGGATGAATCGACTCATAAGTCCCCTCCAAAGGGTGTTTTCATGGTATCGAGCCTCGGCGTAAGCCGCCAAATTTCCGTAGCTTAGGTTTCGTCCAGGGCACCCCGGACTTCATCGAGGCCGAGGAGCTCGACCTCGGTTTGGCCCGGAAGACGCGGAATTACGAAGTGAATTCTGTCCCCGCGGCGTTTCTTATCCGAGCCGATGAAGCCAAGCACACGGCTGTTCAGTCGTTCATCGAGGTCGGTCGGCAGCCCGAGTCGTCCGAGCAATCGCGTCAGCCGCTCGGTCTCTTCGCCGCGTCCCCGGCCGAGCCGAGCTGCTACGCGCATGGCGGCGATCATGCCCAGGGCGACGCCCTCCCCGTGTCGAATGCCGCGGTAGTCACCTGCAGCCTCGAGGCCGTGGCCGACCGTGTGTCCCAAGTTCAAGAGCATCCGCCGGCCAGACTCGTGCTCGTCTTCGTGAACGATGCGCGACTTCAGCAGAATCGACATCCGCACCGCACGAATCGTCGCGTCCGCATCCCCCGCCATCAGCGCCTCGGCGTCGCGCTCTAGCATCGCCACAGACTCCTCAGAGTCGAGCCAGGCACTTTTCACGACCTCGGCCAGTCCGGCGATGCGTTCCTCGCGCGGCAAGGTCGAAAGCGTCTCGACATCGCACAGCACGAACTTCGGTTGATAGAAGGTGCCGACGAGGTTTTTGCCACGTGGACGATTGAACCCGGTCTTGCCTCCCACCGAGCTGTCGACCATCGCCAGGAGCGTGGTGGGGATCTGTCCGAGCGCCACACCGCGAAGCAAGGTCGAGGCCGCGAAGCCAGTCAGATCACCGATGACGCCGCCTCCGACACCGATGACGATAGCGCGCCGGTCGACTTCGGCGTCGAGCGCGGTGTCCCAAACCTGCTCGACACTGGCGACGTTCTTGTGTGCCTCATTGCCGGCAAGCCTCACCTCGATTGGAGGTTTGCCCGCCAAGGTGAGGTCGCGAATGGCGTCTGCGGGCCAGGGTCGCTCGTCGCCCCCGTCGAAAACGAGGATGGCGTCCCCTTGCGAATGCTCATTCGCGCGAATCCCGACGCGGTGACGCGTGCCACGCCCCACTTCGACCTGGTACGTCCGCAGGCCCAGCGGCACCGCGATGGGGGAGCGATTTCGTACCGCCACGACCTCTGCGGCGATTTCGTCGGTTTCGAGCGTCCCCGTATCGATGACGGCATGCGCTTCCGCGTACGCTGCGCCCCGAACCTTCAAGATGTGCTCGAGGTCTCCTAGCGGGTCCTGGCCTAGCAGAGGACGCCCCTCGGCCTTGCCGACGCGCTCCGCAAGCACCGCCGGTGCCGCGGTCAGCGTCACGAGGATCCCTTCGCGAAGCAGCATTTGCCGCGTCTCGTCGTCGACCACCGTCCCGCCGCCAAGTGAAACTACGCCCGCATTCGAAGGAAGCGTCTTCAGCGCTTGCTTCTCGAGAGCCCGAAAGGCCCGCTCACCCTGCTGGGCGAAAATCTCGGGAATCGCCTGCCCGGTGAGTTCTTCGACGCGGGCATCCAAATCAACCGCACGAGTCCCAAGCTGATCCGCAAGGACCGCGGCAACGGTAGACTTTCCGGCCCCCATGGGCCCTGACAAATACACACGCACGGGGGCAAGCATACGAGCCCCCCGCCCCCCAGTCACGAACCCGCCCCAAAACCTCGGTCCCGGCCACCTGGTCACGGCCCCGGTCACACGGCCCCGGTTCCTATTCGGGCAAGGCCAGCGCCCTGTTCACGATCCTGGGCGTCAGGAAGATCAGCAGCTCGTTCCGGTCCTCGCGGAATCGACGGCGCTTGAAGAAGACTCCAAGAACCGGGATGTCGCCGAGGAACGGTACCTGGTCGACGTTACGGCCCGTGTTTCGGGTGTAGATGCCGCCGATGACCGCGGTGTCGCCATCGTCGACGAGAAGCTGCGTGACGGCCTCACGTTCCAGGATAGTCGGGTCGCCGTTGGCACCGACTCGACCGAAATCCGGCTCGTTACGGGTAATCTTCACATCCATGGCAACGGCGCCATCGCTCGTCACGTGCGGCGTGACGTTGAGCTCGAGCTTCGCTTCCTGGAAGGCCGTATTCACACCCTGTGCGCTGACCTGAGAGAACGGAATCAACGTACCCTGCGAGATGGACGCTTCGTTGTTGTCCAAGGTCAGAACTCGCGGAGAGCTAATGATCCGTACAGAGCCTGCCGCTTCTGCCGCGCTCAATCGAACATTGAGGTTCACTGCGCCGCTGAGGCTGCCCATGGTCAAACCGAGCGCACCCCCAGCGCCGTTACCGGTGACGGCCGGCAAGTTCACCGCGAAGTTCGGATTGTTCACGGTTCCGTTGAACGGCGACAAGCCTTGCGTCGGCGCGCTGTCCACGGGAACGCCACCGGCAATGCCGATGTCGGACGGAAAGCGAAGGCCGGTGGGGTTACCCGTTGCGCTGCTCATGACGGCAGCGCCACCCCACTGAATGCCAATGTCGCGCGAGTAGGTGCTGCTCGCCTCGACGATACGCGACTCGATCAACACCTGGGGAGTCTGAGTGTCCAAGCTCCGCACCAGGTCTTCCACGTCATCGAGCTGCCCCACGATATCGCGGACGATCAGCATATTGGTACGGTCGTCGACCGAAACGGTTCCCCGTTCGGTGAGTAGCTCCCGAACGCGTGGTTGAAGGTTCTGCGCCGTAGCGTAACTCACCGGCACGAGACGGGTCTCGAGCGGAGCGAGTTGCTGCTGTTGCTTCTGACGGGCAATGGCCGCCTCGCGCTCTTGTTCGAGCTGAGCCAACGGTGCCACGCGGAGCAAGTTGCCTTGACGCACCATGCCGAGCGACTTCGCTTGGAGCACAACGTCGAGCGCATGATCCCAGGGGACATCGCGCATCCGAATCGTGACCGTGCCGCCCACGTTGTCTGCCGTTACGACGTTCACTCCGCCCACCTCTGAAAGTAGACGAAGAATGTTGTGGATATCGGCGTCCTTGAAGTCGAGGTCGATGCGACGGCCCGAGTAACGCGGAGCTGACTTTCCGCCCACCTGCGCGGGGAGCTTACTGAGGAAGCCTGCGACCTCCGGACCATCGACTTCTGCCGCGTAATCCTTTTCCCGCGCGATAGTCCGCGTGTGGGGACGAGTTTCGGTATGTGTCGGAGAGAACATCCACACGATGCGGTCCCCCGAACGAATCGCAGTGCCGGCGGACCCCGCTGAGCCGTGAACCTCGACGACTGCCCTGTCGCCCTTCTGCTCGAGCTCGATTGAACCGATCAGCGAGCCCCGGGGCGCTTCGATACGTCGCTTAGCGCCCGACCCGATGCGCGCGCCGAGAACCTCGAGCCGAGGTGGCGCCCCCGCACGGGTGGACACGCGGAACTCCGCATTGCCTGAGAGCGCAATGATGACGCGGTCCCGGCCGTCCTTTTGCTCCAGGAGGACACCCTCGACCTTGGCAGTCTTCACAGCCTTCGAATTCGTCGATGGCTTCGGCTTGGCTTTGGCGGAGCTTTCACCACGACTGAGCTTGACCGTGATTCCCTTCTCGGTTGCGCGCGCGTGATACGTCGCCTTGCCCGTGAGCGTCAGCTCGATACGCGCGCCCCTCGCCGTGTTGCTCGCGACCGTGCGTGAGACGAGTGCGTTGGTGCCGCTCGTCTCTACGCCGCCGGTCGGCAGGATCGCGTCTTCGACGTCGATGATGATGAGCCGACCGTCTTGTCGGGAGCGAACCGCATACTGCGGATCATCGAATGCTCCTTCGATCGAGATTCGTGCTCCATCGGTCGCGCCGTTGATTCGGACACTGTCGATTTTTGAGCCCGCCGCTTGAGCCATGTCGACCCATGCGAACGTTGCCACTACGGCGATTGCCAGACCCCAATGAATACGCATTCCTGACTCCTCTGCCAGCTACGTTTAATCATCGAACGCCAGCGACGGCCGGGGCAAGAAAACGACCGATTATCTGCCGAGGAATTAGGGTGACGTGAGCTGCGGCGCTTCGCCGCCTTCGTGCAACGGCATCACGCGGGTCAATGGCGGCTTGTCCGGCGACGTCGGGTCTTCGCGTGTCAACACGACAGACCCTGGACGGATTCTATCCACACGCCAGTTCAGTGTGACTGGCATTCCCTCTGAACCTCCGGTCTGTACCACTTCGGGACGACCGATGTAGTCACCGCGGCGGATCACATGTCCGACCTTTGCGGTGTCTGTGAGCATTGCCCGTGGCGTGGCGATGCCAGTCACGATCGCGATGAGATTCATCTCGTCGAGGCTAGTGCTCGGCAAGAGCACGCGACGCTGCGAAGGAGCCGCAGCCTGCGCCTTGAATGCCTTGGCGAAAGAACGGAAGGGATCCCGGTTCTGGATGTCCAGTTCCGAAAAGTCGTCGTCGGTGTATACCGAGGGACCCAAGTCGGGCACCGCAGCCCCGGCCTGCTGCGGCGCCGGCTGTGCCTTTGGGGCGCCACCGCCCTTGCCCTCGCCGAGGCCCAGGCCAACATACTCCTCGTCGTCATCTCCACCGCAGCCCGCCACGCCAATGGCGGTGACCAGTAGAAGATGGGCGAGAATTCGAATCGTAGAGCTCATCGGCGGCTACTTCCTTTTGGCCTGTTTGGGCAGCGGACGCCTATAAGTCGTCGCGCGCACATCGACGTCGATGACCACCTCTCCGGACGGCAACTGTCTCGGTGCGGTCATCCGAATGTTCTCGAGGCTGATCGCCCGATCCAGCTTGCTCACGTTGTAGAAGAACTTCCCCATCTGGTGGAATCGGCCGGTAAGCGCGAGCACGACCGGAATCTTCGAGTACAGCTCCTGGCGCACCTCCGGCCGGGGCTCCACCAAACGAATCGTGAGACCGCTGAGCTCGGCGACCCGGTTGAGGTCCTGAAGGAAAGCAGCGATCTCCGCGTTCTCCGGCAGGATTCGACGGTTCTGCCGGTCGGCAACCTCGCGGTTCGCTAGCTCCTGCGTGAGCTCGAGGTACTGCTTCTCGCGGCGCTCAGCGTCGCGAATCTGGTCCTGAAGCTGCTTCTGCTTGTCATTGGCCGAGGCGAGGTCGGCAGAAATGCTGCCATATACGAGCGAGTAGTAACCAACGCTGAGCAACGCTAGCACGGCGACGAGCCCGAGCGCTTTGCCGTATCCCGGCAGCGCGACGAATCTATCTTCGAGACTGGCCATCAGTATCGCACCTTGCAGGTAATATCGAAACCGACCATCTGGAGTCCGGTATCCGGGTCGTTCGTCGCGCGGGTTCGTTGCAACGTCACACCGTCATAGATCTCGCTAAGTGTCAGTCGACGCAAGAACTCGGCAACATCTTCGTTCGAGCGTCCCAACCCCGTCATCTTGCATTCGCGCTCGACCTCCTCGAAACGGGAGATCCAGAGCCTGCGGACGTCCCATGATTCGTTGAACCCAGCCAATGGGTTCTCTTCGCGCATGCGCTCGAGCTCCGTGGGGTTGATCGTCGGACCGCCCGGGCTGCTCAGCACCTTGGAAAGCTCCATGATGGCGCGCGTCGGGCCCCGCCGTGCGCGCTCGAGCTCCTGCACCACTTTTTCGAGGCGCCTGCTCTTCTCGAGACGTCCCTCGACCTCAGCCAGACCCTTGGTCTTGCCCTGCAGCTCGTCCCTCCGCGCCTCGAGGGTCTTATTCTCTTGGGCCGCCGCCTCGAGCTGGCCGCTCTGCGCGAAATAAATGATGCCTAAGACGACCAGCCATACGGCGATCGCCGCGCCATAGACTGCGCCCCAAGTTCCGAGGCTGAGGTCGCCCGCTGGAAGAGGCGAAGCGGCGAGGCCTCGCGTACGCTTCTTCTTGTCCGTCGGTAGCAGATTGATGCGAATCATCAGTTGCGCTCCCGCTCTTTGCGCAGAGCCAACCCGATGCTCACCACTGCCTGTGCTGCCCTGCCCTGCAAATCCCCCAGCGCTCTCTCGTCCACATCGGCCACTCGGGTCGCGTCGAGCACCTCGACGGCCACCTGAGCCCGGTCCTGAAGAATATCGAGAAGCGCTTGGATGTTCGCGGTTCCGCCTGACACGCAAATACGGTTCAAGTCACGATCCCCGCTCGTCGCCAGATAAAAATCGAGCGAGCGTTGGATCTCCCCGGCGAGTTGCTCGACGGCCTGATTGACAATTTCGGGCACCTCGCGAGGAACGATTCCCCGCCCTTCTCCGCCACACTTGTACGACTCGGCCTCGTCCCGGCCGATTCCGAGTTGTCGCTGGATTTCCTCGGTAATCGCGTTTCCACCGTTGGCGATGTCGCGTGTGAAGGCGGTGGTGCCATCGGCGAGGATGTTCACTGTCGTCGTGGAAGCCCCGCAGTGGACCAACACAGTGGTTTCGTCCTGTGCGGCGGTTCCATAACCCGCTTCAAACACGTTCTGCACGGTGAACGCGTCCAGATCCACAACCATGGGACGAAGTCGAGCTTCCATCGCCAGGTTCGTGAGATCGGTGATCTCTTCCTTCTTCGCAGCGACCAGGAGAACGTCCATTTGGCCGTGATCGGTCCGCTCGTGTAGCACCTCGTAGTCCACGCGGACCTCGTCGAGGTCGAAGGGGATGTGTTGCTCGGCTTCCCAGTTGATCTGTTCTTGAAGCTCGGCGGCCGTCATCAACGGCATCGCAATCTTCTTGATGATCACACTGTGGCCGCTGGCACGAAGCGCTACGTTCCGGCGCTTGCTGCGCGCAAAGAGCTTCTCGAGCCCCTCGACGACGGCGCCCGAGTTGATGATGTGCCCATCGACGATGGTTTCGGCAGGAAGCGGATGAAACCCGAACCTGGTGATGGTTCGTGCCCCCCGGCGCCCCTCTTTGATTTCACAGACTTTAATCGAGCTCGAACC
>CALLDH010000123.1 GCA_937998345.1 uncultured bacterium
TCGACGATTGAGGCCGTCACCTTGGGCCCTTACGACCCGTTCAAGCGGTGGGAGGGCACCTCGTGGAAGAAGCGGGGCGCTGAATACGACGAGCTCAAGGCAAGCCTTTCGGAACGGTTGCTCGAGAGCATCTACAAGTACGCACCGGCGACGCGCGGGACGGTCGAGATTGCCGAGCTGTCGACGCCGCTGACGACACGCAACTTCGCTGCGTACCCACATGGCGAGATCTACGGTCTTCAACTGACTCCGAACCGATTCAAACAGCGCTGGCTTCGACCGAGGACCCCGATCAAGGGGCTGTATTTGACGGGCGCGGACGCTGCGGGGCCCGGTCTCATGGGCGCGTTGATGGGCGGAATGCTATGTGGCTCCGCGGTACTCAAGACCAACGTCCTGGGTCGAGTCCTGGCGAATGAAGGACACACCACTCGCGCCTAGAGCCCGGCCACGCGAATGACCGCGTCGCGGGACGGGAAGTCGTCGCCGACCTGAGCGAGCAAGACGTCCGCTGGGCAGCACGCAGCTTCGAGCAGCGCGCGCAGCGGGCGGAGCAGGACGGTTTCGTCCTCGCCAGCGTCGTTCCGGTCTGCGATTCGCCGAAGCCCGGCTTCGGCAAACTCGAGCACCTCGCCCGCCCAGTCGACAGCTGCGCGGCCCATGAACTTCGTGCGCACGCCATGCCGGGCGATTGCATCGCGCTGACGCTCGACCTCGGGGAACGACCAGCTGTCCACCAAGCCCTCGAGCGCGCGGAAGCTGTCGTCGTCGTACAGCAGCCCCTTCCAAAGAGCGGGGAGTGCAAACGACATCTCCGGGCGTTGCACGTCTGCGCCACGATACTCGAGCGTGTTCTTGAGCCTCACTTCCGGGAAGAGCGTGCTCAGGTGATCCACCCAGTCGGCGTAGTTCGCTTTGATGCCCTGAAAGCCCTCTTCCATGAACGAACCGAACGTCTGACCGGTGTTGTAGTAGGCCTTCCCGTCGCGCTTCACGAGGAACATCGGGGCGGCGAGCGCCCATTCAACGTACTCGATGTAAGTCGGATGGTCTTTCCACGCGAAGGGCAAGAGCCCAGAGCGATCCGGGTCCATGTGAAGCCAGGTCAGGGCCCGGGACGAGCGATAGCCGCTCCGCTTGCCGCCTTCCCACGGGCTGTTGGCGAACATGCCCGTGACGATCGGTTGCACCCGTAGCCCCACGCGGAGCTTGCGCATCGCGTCTTCTTCGGATGCGTAGTCGAGGTTCGCCTGCACGGTGCAGGTCTTGGTCATCATGTCGCCCGCCATCGAGCCGCGGGTCGGCATGTACTCCCGCATGACGTCGTACCGCAGCTTCGGCACCCAGCCGAGCTCCTCGACCGACGCGAACGGGTGGTACCCGAGCCCGAGCCACACGAGCCCGAGCTCGTCGATGACTGGCCGAAGGTCGGCCCAATGCGCATCGGACTCCGCCTTCCCATCGTGCACGCTCTTGTACGGTGCCCCCGACAGCTCGATTTGCGACCCCGGTTCGAGCGTGACCGAGGCGTCTTCGCGAAGTAGGGCGACGATCGGACCGCCCCGAGTCTCCCGCACAGGCTCCCAGCCATGCTCGGCGATCAGCCGGTCGAAGATCGCCACCACGCTGACGGGGCCGTCATAGGGAAGATGCGCGCCGCTGGCTTGTTGCACCGCGATTCGCTCGGCTTCCGTACCGATCCGCCAACGCTCCCGCGGCTTCTCCGCGTCGTGGAACAGCACGAGCAAGTCATCCATCCCGCGAAGCGGGGCGTCGGGTTTCGGCAACGTGTCCTCTAAGTCAGCCCGCAGGGCGCCGGACCGTACCACGAAGCCCGCGCCCATGCCCCCGGGCCGGTCAGTTCGCGGTTGCACGAGCGGCCCGGACGTGGTGGAACAGCCCGGTGGATCGACTGCTCGAGCTTCTCCGGGAACGCGGATTCCGTCGCGGCAACTTCGTGCTGAGCTCTGGTAAGGAGAGCGACTTTTTCATCGACTGTAAGCCGGCCGTGCTCCTGGCCGAAGGCCACGCGCTGGTGGGGGAGGCGCTGCTCGCGCGAATTCGCGACGTCGTCGGTCCCGTTTCGGCGGTCGCGGGAGTCGAGCTGGGAGGCTGTCCACTCGCCTCCGCGGTCGCGTCCGCATCGTGGACAGACGGCGGTCCCATCGATGCCGTGTACATCCGCAAGTCGACCAAAGAGCACGGCACCCGAAAGATGCTCGAAGGCGCCGATCTTCTGGGCCCGGGTGCGAAGCTCGCCATCGTGGAAGACACAGTGACCACGGGCGGTTCGACGCTTCGCGCGGTACAAGCCGTCCGCGACGCGGGGTTCGAAGTCGCCGGAGTGATTGCCGTCGTCGACCGCCTCGAAGGCGGAGCTGCAGCGATTCGCGAGGCCGGGGTGCCGTTCAGCACTCTGTACGATCGAACCGACTTCATGGGGGACGCATGAGTCGCGCCTGGGTGCTCTCGCTCATCGTGGCTACGATCGCGGCGTCAGGTTGCAAAGAACACCAAATCTCGATGCAGCCGAGTGCCCGAACCTTCACACCGGACTCGTACATCCGCGTCTGGGAGGCCTGGACGCGCGAAAAAGAAACCTTCTCCTGGAAAGAGCTGCAGCACGAGATCCACGTGGCGGCGACCTTCGAGTCTTGGGAGTTCCGCTGGGCCTACGTGGTTCGCTACGCCTACGACTACAGCCTCAAGCCTGAGGCCCGCGACGAAATGCTCGATGCCAGCCTAGCGAGCTCCCGGCAGGAGCACCGCTTCTTCGTGACCCTCTCAGGGATGGACTTCAAAGAATCGAACCTGGCGGGCAAGACCTCAGCCTGGCGGGTGCTCCTGATCGACCCGGAGGGCAACCAGACCGTCCCCGTGCTCATGGAGCGTGTGAGGCGCCCCACAGCCGTCGATCGGGTCTACTTCCCCCAGGTGAACCCCTACCGGCAGACGTTTCGCCTCACGTTTCCCGCGGTCGAAGCCGACGGACGCAAGACGATTCCCGACGGCGCCGAGTTCATGGTTCTGCGCTTTACCGGCGCCCGGGGCCGGGCCGACCTCCGATGGGACCTCCAGCCCCACAAGGGCGGTTGAAGAAGGTTTGACAGCGTCGAACCCGGCTCGCTATGATTCTCTCGTTACGTAAGCATTCGTAACAAATGGGGAAACGGGCCGTGGGGAGGTTCAGAATGATTGTGCGCCACAGGGGGTGGGCCGTTGCAGTTCTAATTGCAGCGCTCGGTTTGGGTTGTCACGCCGCGGAAAACGATCCGGAGGGGCAAGCCGGTGAGCTTTCCGATCCGGTTCGCCGCGAGAATGCGATCTTCAATCTCAAGAAGGTCTACACCGAAACGCTCGCCGCGAACGGTGGGGATCGAAGTAGTGCGGACGTGCAGGCCGTCGCCGATGTCATCGTCGATCCGCTCACGCGTGCCTACCTCGACTATCCGGAAGACCGTATCAACGGGCTCGCGATTCTGGACCTCCTGTACGAGGTCCAAGATCCGCGCAGCATGCCCGCGCTGATCGAAGCGTTGAACTGGCGCACCGAGGTGTCGGAGGATCACGCGATTCGCGCCGCCCAGACCATTCAGGTGATGGAGGTCCCCGCCGCCGAACGGCCCCAAGTCATCCAAGCGCTCGCACGTTCGTTGGAGCGCATCACGGACTCGCGCCCAGAGGACAACAAGATGCGCGTGGCGATGATCCGTGCGCTCGGCGCGCTGAAGGATACGGGAGCCACCGAGATCCTGACGAGCGTTGCCACCAAGCAGGACGAGAAACAGAACTTCCTCATCAACCGTCTAGCAGCTCAGCAACTCGGCGAGCTGAGAGACCCGGCGGCGATTCCCGCTCTCATCAAGTGCTTGTTCCTGTTCGCGCCGAATCACCCGGAGCTTCGCATGAACGACGTGGCTGCCGAGGCGCTGATCCTCGTTGGACGCCCTTCGCTCAAGCCTTTGCTCGCAGTCTTGGCGGGCAAGGATGCGACGGCGAACGCGATTGCAAAGCAGTACATCGATGCCGTAAAAGCCCGGCGGCCTGACTTGGCGAACCAGATGACGGTTCGCCAAGTGACCGGCGGCGAAGCGAGCTTTGCGCTTGGCGCGCTTGGGTTCTCCGAGGCGTTGGAGCCGCTCCTTCAAGAGGCGGCTTCCTCGGACACCCCCCGCAAGCTGAACGCCGCCATCGCTCTTGTGCGCATCGACGTTCCCGACGCAAAGAAGGACCGTGTCCGGTCGACCCTAAAGAAGGTCTACGGCGAGCTTCCCAAGGGCTACGCGGGTGTCGCGATGCGCGGGCAATTGCTCGCCGCCATCGCACACATGTACGACGCGGAGATGATGCCGTTCATCTATACGCAGGTGGTGGACCGCAAAGCCAACCCTGAGGTGCGGCTGATCGCCGTGCAGAACTACGCGCTGCTCGCGAACAAAGCAGAGGCCGCGAACCTCGCCGCGGCGATTGCCAAGGAGAGGCCTTCGGAGGCTGGTGGCTACCGCGAGAAGTTCGAGGAGCGCAATCCGCTTCTCGAGCTCGCCAACGAGTGCGACACCAGTGTCGATTGCTGGGTTTCGAAAGCTGGAAGCCCGGATGCCAACAAGGCGCGCAAGGGAGCTTACATGTTGGGGCGATACGCCAGGGGCGAGGACAAGGATAAGGCCATCGATGCGTTGGTTGGTCAGCTCGGTAGTGAAGACCTCGGTGTTCGCCTCTCGGCGCTGATGGCGATCGATCAAATCGCGGTCGAGGGCAGCACCGGAGCGGTGGCCAAGGTCGACGAGCTTCGGACCCGCGAAGAAGGCCAGTCGGTCTGGACTCGGTTCCGCGGCGAGGCGCTCCCGATTCAGGCGCGACTCCGCAGCCGCGCCGGCGACGCCGGCTAACACCGGCGGCGGATGAGCCCTGGTGCGTATCGTCATCGCCATTGCCGTGCTCGGCGCAGTACCGCTCACCGCTTGCAAGGGTGACCGCGGCGCGGCGCCCATCGCAGGGCGGGAGGAGCGCGTCGTGGGCGACGTCGTCGCCCGCGTAGGAGGCCTTTCGATCGGAGTGGCCGACGTCGAGAGCCGGATGGCAGCCGAGGAGGTCGGCCCAGAGGCCGCGCTCGAGCAGTTAGTGGACGAAGCCCTCTTGGTTCAAGAGGCCGAGCGGCTCGGGTTCACGGAGGATCGGAACGACGAGCGCCGCATCGAACGGCTGATGGTGCGGACGATGCTTCACGATCTCGAACAGAAGGCCACGCCGGAGTCGATCTCTGAGGAAGAGGTGCGCGAGGTCTACGCCCTGCATGCAGACAAGTTCCGGGATCCCGAGCGTCGTCGCTCCTGGCACATCCTGGTCGAAGACGAGAGCAAAACCGCAGAGGCGCTCGCCGAGTCGATCCTGCGCGAGATTCGCGAGGCGGCGGACCCGAGAGCTGTCTTCGATCGCTATGAGAACGGCGAACTGGATGACTCGGATTTGGACGTCAGAGCGGAGAACCTTCCGGCCATCACCGAAAATGCGAAGATTGAGAAACCATATAAAGACGCGCTGTTCGCCGCAAAATCCGAAGGGCCTCTCAAGAATGTCGTGAAGACTTCGTACGGTTGGCACGCCATCGTCCTGACCGAAATCCTGCCGGAAGAGGTGCGCAGCGTCGGTGAGGCCGAAGACGAGATCAGGGAGCAGGTCAGCCAACAGAAACGACTGCACCAGGTCGTTGCCATCGTGCAAGGCCTCGAAGGGCAAGGACTGGTTCACTACGACCAGCAGAGGGTCGACCGGCTCCTTGCGATGCCAGGCCTGCCCGAACGCGCGGAGTAAGCGGGCCACCTGAGAATTGGTGACACGCGGGCGGGTTGGCTAGCATGAAAGTTCGATGGGGGATCGAACTGGGGAGCAATTGGGGGCCTACACGGTGGTTGCCCACGTCGCCGATGGATCCATGGGCTCGGTATACGAGGCCCGTCATTCGGAGACCGGTGAGCGGGTCGCAGTCAAAGTGCTGCACCCCGAGGTTGCGAGCGACGCCGTCGCTGTCCAGCGTTTCCGGCGGGAGTACGAAACCGCGAAGTCGCTGTGCCACGCGTACATCATCGACCCGCGCGATTTCGATGTAACAGCCGGAGGCGCTCACTTCATGACGATGGAGCTCCTCGAAGGCGAGGAGCTCAGCCTGGTTCTGGCACGGGAAGGGGCGATGCGACGAGCCCGCCTGGTTCGCGTCGTCTCTCAGCTCGCCCTCGCGCTTCATCACGCGCACAGCCACGGCGTGATTCACCGCGACCTGAAACCCGACAACATTTTGTTGTGCGCGGGTACCCATGGCGACGAGGTTCGCGTCCTCGATTTTGGCTCGGTCAAGCTTCAGGCCGAATCCGGACCCAAGCTGACCGCCTTTGGTACTACCCTGGGGTCGCCGTATTACATGTCACCCGAGCAGGCGATGGGAAAGCTAGATCTCGATTCGCGCACCGACGTGTTCGCGCTGGCCGCGATCATGCACGAGCTGGCCACTGGGCAGGTCGCGTTCCCCGGGGACAGCGTCGCCGCGATTCTGAAAAGGATTGCCGATGAGGAGCCGCCGCCGGTGAGCACCTCGAGTCCCGACTACCCGTGGTCCTTCGATGACGTCGTCAAGCAGGGTCTGCGCAAGGACAAGGTCGATCGCTTCGGAAGCACCATGGAGCTCGCGAACGCCATGCTGCGCGCGCTGGGACTCGAACCCGACGTCGAGCGCTGGGCGCGCACGCCTGTTCGCGACATCGAGCGAGCCCTCGAGGCTTCCCCGGCCGCAGTCACACCGGCGTCGAGCCCCCCGTTTGCGTACCCGAGCAGCATCCCCGCAGCGCCGCCCATGCGCGACGCCCGGACCGCCAGGATGGCGATTGGAGTTACTTGGGCAGCAGCACTAGTCGCCGCGGCATGGCTCATCCTCTCGTGAGTTCTCGGACTACGCCGCCTCCACCTTCACGTTCATCTTCGCCCAACCCCAACGAAACGCACCTCGTCCTCCGGCATTGGCGTGGAGCGCGCAGCAACCCCATCGCCATGTCCGACGACCAGAACATCCTGGCTTTGGACTGGGCGGGCAGCACTTCCGGCAGTGGCGGAACCGCCGGTAGCGGTGGTACGGCCGGTAGCGGCGGCACGGCCGGCAGTGGCGGTACGGGCGGTGCGTCCGGTATCTCGTTCGCCGCGGACATCCAGCCTTATTTCGAGCCTGGCCTGGCCGACTGCGTGGACTGCCACAGCGGTGGCGGCCCCAAGGGTGTGGACCTCGACAGCTACGCCAACATCTTGGCGGGCGGCAACAGCGGCCCGCTGGTCGTTCCCGGGGACTCGACCGATCCGACGGCTACCCTCGTGCCGAAGCTCAACGAGAATCACAACGACGGTCCCGACGACGCTGGTTTTGTCGTGGACCTCCGTCAGTGGATCGACGAAGGGGCGCTGGACAACTGACGGACTGAGACGCGAGTCAGGCTACCTGGGTTGCGGCTCGGGTAGCTGGCCTGTGCTCGGTGTTCCGTGGTCTACGGCCCAGGCCTACACTCTGCCCGCCAAGTCGTCACTCGACGGACTGGAGCAAGCCGTCGCGAACCTCGTACACATGCGGTGGATGCGCTGGCGTGCGCTCGCGCGAAAACGAATCCATCGAGGTCACCGGCGTCACGCTAGAACCGCTCGTCAGCGCTTCGGTGAGCGCCTGGCGGGTTTGGTTCCCCTGGCGCAGTGTCGCGGAAATCATGCGATACGCGTCGTACCCGTAGGCCGCGAACATCTGCGGTGCCGTGCCGTATCGGGTTTCGTAGGCTGCGCGAAAGTGCTGACTGAGGCTGGCTTCGGAGGCTTCGTAGAAGGGCAGTGCGACGAGGGCGCCCTGAAGGTAGCGTTGCGCTCGGCCAACGAGCTTGGACGACCAGCTAGGGCTCGGGAGAAGAAAGTGCACCTGTCGCTCGGCGTGCTCGGGTAGGGCGCGGCCGGCGATGCTCCACGCGCCCTCTGCGGCAAAGGTCGGTGCGATCAGCGCCACTTGGTCGGCCACGTCGGCGAAGAGGACGACGTCGCAGGTCGTTTGGAGGACGGTCTGCACGTACTCGACGAACGATTTGGTGCCCGGCGGATACGGCACGCCCTCACAGTAGACCCCGCCGGCTGCAGCGACCTCTTGGTCGAACAGGCGCTCCATCGTGCGCCCGTAGCCGTGATCCGGATAGAGAATCACGAACCTCGACAAGCCCCGCGCTCGGGCCTTACCCACCAAGGCAGTGAGCTCGTCGCGCGGACTGTAGAGGAATCGAAAGACTTGCTCTCCCGCGCTCGTCGTCTCCTCCGCTGCGGAGAAACTCAGCAGTGGCACCCCGGCACGCCCGGTCGACTCTGCCGCGGCCTCGGTGGTGCGGCTTGCCACCGGGCCGAGCACTGCGACCACGCGCTGGTCGCCGATGAGCGACTCGACGGCCGCCGTCGCCTTGCTTGGATCGCCCGCGGTGTCCTCGACGACGAGCTCTGGACCGCCCTCATCGAGCGCAGCGAGCTGCATGCCCTGCAGGAGCTGACGGCCGACCTCACGTCCGCGCCCAGTCAGCGGTAGCAGCGCCCCGACGACATAGGGGTTACCGTGTAGGAATTCGTCCGCGCGGGCGACCAAGATGGTCACCTCCGGGTCCTCGATGAAATCGCTGGCGCGCAGCGCATCCGAGGTGCGCACGATCCACTCCGCGTCCTGTGTATCGAGGGCGTGGTTCAACAGCCGCATCGAGACCGCGACGTGGGGAAGGGCGCCGGCGCGAAGCTCGTCGAACAGCACCGCGGTCTCTTCGATCGTGAGCTTCTGAACCAGCAGGTCGACCACGGCATCCACGCGCAGGGGGTCTGGTGGTGCGCCTCCTCGCTCCACGAGCGTATCGAACACCCGAAGCGCGATGACTGCGCTCGTGGTCTGCTCCGAAGCGATCACCGTGGTGTCCCACAGCAGTGCCTGCTCCTCGCTAGAGAACCGTTCGCCCGCGAGGGGCTCGATGGTCCGGAGCGCCCGTTCCGGGTCTCCCAACTGCAGCTGGCAAGCGCCCAAGTAAAGCGATGCGCGGAGCGCAATCGCCCGGTCCGCGCTGTCCTGGGCCTGCTCGAAGTGCGGGATGGCGCTCTGGCATCGTCCGATGTCAGACCCCAGCACGCCGAGCTCCAAGCGGGCGAGGTCCGCCTCGATGGTTCCGGGGTGGCTGATGATGAAGGTCTCGTACGCGTTCTGGGCGCCGCGGACATCCCCACTCGAGGCGAGCGCCCGTGCCTGCGCGATTTCGGCAGGGGGCGCTTTTTCGAGCGGGCTTTCGACTTTCTTGGGTCCGCAGCTGGCGAGGAGGATCAACGCCGCGCACGACAACGCGCTTCTCAACATGCGGGCGCACGATACATGCCCGGCCGCCCGCCCGCCATTAGGCGATAGGCTGGGGGCGGGCGGCCACCTCAGCCCGCGGCCTCCCAACACTCCGCCAGGCGCGCGAACTCCTCAATCGAGAGGGTTTCGCCGCGTCTCCCGGGGTCGATTCCTGCTGCGCTCAGTACACGATCGGCGCGGTCGGCGTCGCCCAGCCCACGCAGCGCATTCCTAAGCGTCTTGCGGCGCATTTGAAAAGCCGCGCGAACCACGGCCTGAAAGGACGCAGTCTCCTCGGCCAGCGATACCGGGCGGGGAAGGAGCCGCACGACTGCGCTTTCGACCTTCGGTGCGGGATAGAACGAACCCGGCCTCAGCCGGCAGACCGTCGCGACCTCGAAGCCGGCGCGCGTAAACACGGTCAAGGCCCCGTACTGTTTGGTGGCCGGCTCGGCGACGAGCCGATCTCGCACCTCCCGTTGAACCATTAACACAGCGCCACTCAGGACCGCCCGATGTGCAACGACCTGTCGCAGGATTGCCCCAGTGGCCTGGTAGGGAAGATTCCCCGTGACAACGAGCTTTGAGCCGCAAGCTTCCGAATGTGCGGTGAAATCCACCTCCGCAGCATCCCCGTGTCGAATCTCCAGCCGGTCCTGCTCGGGGAATTCCTCTCGCAGCACGCGAACCATGTCCCGGTCGAGCTCGACAGCGAGGACCTCGGCGCCCCGCTGGAGCAGCGCGTGCGTCAGCGCACCGAGGCCCGCTCCAAGCTCGACGATTTGCTGGCCCAGGGCCATGGTAGCGTCCGCAATCTGGGCTGTGGCGCCGGGCTGAATCAAGAAATTCTGAGAAAACGATCGCTTGGGAAGCAGGTCGTATTTCCTAAGGAGATCCCGTGCATCGGGTGGGCTGCTCTGAGCCCCCGTCATGGGGTCAACCGTTGAAAATCATGAACTTTTCGGTATGCAGGAGGCACGCGTGATCTTGTTTTTGCCACAGCCGTTGTCAGCCGGGAAGGCGTTATTATATTGGTCGTGCCCGTAGATTGACCTACGTTAAAGGTAGAGGAACAAATGCTCCCAGGCTTCATCATCGACCAAATTCGGCAACGTGAGGAAGAAGAGCAGGCCAAGCGCTCGATTGCTCAGGTTGAGCTTCACCTTCCGGTTCCGGAAAGTTCGAAGACCCCTGACGCGGACGAGGAGTCTGAGCGGGGCATCGTCATCATCGATCTCCTCCCGCAGTGACACTTCTCTAGATCTGTAGATCTGCTACCTTTGGGGTTGTGTCAGATCGTGCCTTACTGAGCCTGGATGAGCTAATCAGCTCCCTCGGTGCTTTCCTGGCAGGTCCGGCAGAAGATCGCGCGGATCCCTGGGAACGGCAGGCGAGGGAGGCTGATTTGGTCTGGTGCCGGGTTGAGCGCGGCGAGCTAGGGGAAGCGTTTCGACTCATGTGGGAGGCCGACGGCGGGCCCGGTCTCGATTCCGCTCGCCAGTCGACCCGCGCGGAGCTGCAGGCTTACTGCGGGAACGAAGACGCGGCCCTCGCATTGATCGCCGGCTTGGAAGACGGGACCCCCGCCTCTTCGATGGTCCGCGCCCGCGTCGCGCGTTCACGTGGAGATTGGGAGCTCGCGTCTCACTATGCGCTCGAGGCCACGAAGGCTCGGAGCGGTGCGGCCCGCGCGCGGCTCCTTGCAGCCCGGGCGAGCATCGAGCTAGGTCGCCGGGACGAGGCGGCGCGGCTTCTCGATCAGGTCGGGCAAGACACCGCAGTCGAGGCGCTAGGCGTTGCGGCCCTTCGGGCGCACATATCCGGCGACGACCCGATCCAGGCGCTGACTCGAATCGCGGAGCGCGCGCGGCAGCGGGGTGCGATCCGCGTGTGCGCAGAAGCCTGGGCCGACCTGAGCATCATGTACCGCGAGCGCAACGAGACCGAGCAGACGCGCAAAGCAGCCGTGCGTGCAGTTGAGCTCTGGGACGACATGGCGACTTCGCTGCCCCCACCGCTTCGCGCTGGCTTTTGGCACGACGCTCGACGACACGCGATGCGCAAGACCTCGAAGCGAGAGAAGAGCGCAGCAGGCGTGCCGACGGCAACCGGGGTCGCGCCCTTGCTCGCCAGCCTTCGACGGCTTGCGAGCGAACGGGACCTCACGAAGCTTCTGACTGCGATCACGGACGGCGCCGTCGCCCTCAGCGGTGCGGAGCGTGGTTTCGTGTTGCTCGTGGACGAGAACGGCGCGCTCGAAGCGCGGACCATTCGGGGCGCGCAGAGCCAGCTCGGAGAGCCCACCGCAGCTTTCAGCCGATCGATTGCGGAGACCGTGCTCATCGACGGCGACCCCGTGGTGACGGTCGATGCGGCGCACGACGCCCGCGTTCAGGACTATATGTCGGTCCACCAGTTGATGCTGAAGTCGGTGGCATGCCTGCCCGTTGCGTCGCATGGGCGCGTCTGGGGCGTTCTCTATCTCGAACACCGAAGCGCCAGCGGGCGCTTTTCCGGGACCGACCTCTCCTTGCTTCGTGCGTACGCGGATCAGGCAGCCATCGCCATCGAGACCTCCCGCCTCTTCGAGCGCATCGAGGCACAGAAGCAAGAGCTGGAGCACGCCAACCTGGCGCTCCGTGAAGCCAACGAGCACCTCGAGCAACGGCTTCACGGAAACACCGAAGCGCTCCAACGAACCCAGCGGGAAATCGAGCGCCTTCGAGCTTCGGGCGCGCGTGGAGACCGTTGGGGCCTCGTCGGCGCGAGCGGCGGGATGCGCAAAGTGTACGAAGTGCTCGATCGGGTGGCCATCAACGAGGTGCCGGTGGTGATCACGGGCGAGAGTGGGACCGGCAAGGAGCTCGCGGCCCGGGCCATCCACCGCGGGAGCGCGCGCGCCGCGGCGCCGTACGTTTCACTCAACTGCGGCGCGATTCCCGACGGCCTCCTCGAAACTGAGCTATTCGGTCACGTGGCCGGGGCGTTCACGGGCGCCACCCACGCGCGGGAGGGTGTCTTCCAGCAGGCTCACGGCGGAACGCTATTCTTGGATGAAATCGCGGACATGCCGGCACGGATGCAACTCGATTTGCTCCGAGTCTTGCAGGAACGCCGAGTTCGCCCCGTCGGCGGATCGGAGGAGCAGCCGATCGACGTGCGTCTAATCACAGCGTCCAAACGACCACTCCGCGACCTCATCGAAGAGGGAACGCTTCGCGAGGACCTCTACTACCGATTGTCGGTGGTGGAGTTCGAGCTACCTCCGCTACGCGAACGGCGGTCGGACATCCCACTGCTCTGCGATCATTTTCTCTCCCGAATCGCCGAAGAACGGGGAGAGCCGAAGAAACGTTTGAGCCGTGCGGCGCTCCAGAGGCTATGTGCGCACGACTTCCCCGGCAACGTCCGCGAGCTCGAACACGTTCTGATCAACGCGACGGTATTCGCTGCCGAGGACGCCATCGAGGCCGAAGAGTTGGCGATCGAGGCCGCCGGGATCGCGGCGCAGACGAGTGCGGGCGCCGGCAACTACCGGGCCTTCAAGGACGCTGAGCGCGATCAGATTCTCGCGACACTCAATGCGAACGGCTGGAATCGAGCACGAGCCGCGCGCGCGCTCGGGATGGCTCGCCGGACCTTCTATCGCCGCCTCAAGGAGCACGGCATCGAGCTCCCGCAAGGGAAGGGCGCAGACCAGTCGCAGGACTAGAGGTTCGGTGGCGACACCGCGCTCGACACGCCTGCGTCGTACTTCTCCGGCGTTTCCCCCGGCGGAAGATAGAGCGGAGGCTCACCCGGCCGAGACCAGTCGACCCAGTAAACCGCCTTCGAGCGCACATCGACGTGGACGAAGCTGCTGCGTGGGTAGTAGCCGACCCCGACCTTCGAAAGAGTCAGACAATAGTCGCGCAGCACCTCGTTAGGGACGCCTTCGATCCGGATATCGACGGCTTCACCGGTCGTGTGTCGGCTCGACCCGTCGTTGCCGTTCTGCGCCGAGCGGTAGGCGCTCACCACGACAATCGTCCGGCCATTGAAATGGTCCGCGAGATACGACAACACGCGCAGGAGCCGCGTGTGCGGGCGCGTCACCTCCTCTTTTTCCCGGTCGCGGAGGAAACGCGCCAGGCGCGTGCGTGCCTTCGGGTCGGGTTTGCCCGTCTTGTCGAAAAGGCGGACTCGAAGGGTCTCTTTGCTCGCAGGCCGTTCGAGCGTCACAAGCCCATTCAAGATGGCGCTTCTCGCTTTGCTCGCCTTGGCGCTAGCACTGTAGCCAGGCAGCTCCAGGCGCTGGCCGACCCGAAGGGTGGCGTCGGGTTTGAGACGATTCGCTGCCGCAAGCTTTTTCACGGATACCTTGTTCAGCTGTGCGATCCCAGTGAGGGTCTGCCCCGGATAGACGTAGACCACGCCCTTGGGTGGAACTCTCAGAACCTGGCCGACTCGGAGATTCGAGGTCTTCTTCAAGCGGTTGGCAGCGGCAAGGTTGGTGACGGACACGCGATAGCGCTTGGCAATGACCCCAAGCGTCTGTCCTTGCTGCACCGTATGCTTGCGCTGCGCATGGGCAGGGGCATGCAAGAGGAAGACTAAGAACACCACGGCGAAGGCACGCCAGACCCCAATCGAGCTCATCACGACCCGGCGAGTATTGATGAGTCGCCGGGCAGGGCAACTAAGCGGCGCACATCCCGGTTTTTTTGCCTTCGGCGCCGAGCGTTGCGACCATGAAATTCGACACCTTTGCTCGTTGACAATCGGTGGGTTCGCGCGTCGAGCACAAGCAGTGCCCGACGATCGCGGATGTCTGTGTTCCGCATGCTAGGCTCATACAATTTATGTATAATTAGCATATAACTTAGTGCTAAATTGTCCTAAGTTGCTTGACCCTAGGGTGGTTCGGTCATAGCATTCTTGCAGAGTGACGCGGGTTGCGTTCCTCCTCAGAGAGTCAAATCATGACCTACGACCCAGAGGCAAATGAAGCGATGCAAAAGCCCAACACCTTGGGTGCATCGGCCTCTGA
>CALLDH010000124.1 GCA_937998345.1 uncultured bacterium
GGCAGGGTGCCGGTGTTGATGCGCTCCAACAACGACAAGGCGCGGACCAGGGCGTCCGCAACGGCGCCAACATGTCCACGTGTCTAGGGATGACGGAGCTGTGCTGGGGCGACGTCGGGCTAGCGCTTTCCATTCCGCGTCAGGGTCTTGGCAATGCAGCGATCAGCGCCGTGGCAGACGCCGAGCAAAAGAGGCGCTTCGAGGGCGTTTGGGCCGCCATGGCGATCACCGAACCCGGCGCGGGGTCCGATTCGGCCAACATCCGCACCACGGCTCGTCTCGATGGCGATGAGTGGGTGCTCGACGGCGAGAAGATTTACGTGACTGCGGGGAGTCGGGCTGATTCGGTGGTCGTTTGGGCGACGCTCGATCGGAATCTCGGGCGCGCTGCGATCAAGTCGTTCGTCGTGCCGCGCGGGACGCCGGGGATGGAGGTTGTCCGCCTAGACAAGAAAATGGGTATCCGTGCGTCGGACACGGCTAGCATCACTCTCACGGACTGCCGCATCCCGAAGGAGAACCTCCTCGGTACCGCTGACATCGACACGAAGAAGGGATTCAGCGGTGTGATGCAGACGTTCGATAATACCCGGCCGGTCGTCGCGGCTATGGGGGTCGGTGTCGCGCGTGCGGCGCTCGAGCATGCGCGCGAGCTCCTCGCCCGGGAGGGTATCGAAATTCGTTATCAAGGGTCCCTTCTCGCCAAACGCGCCGTGGAGGCCGAGCTCATCCGTATGGAGGCGGAGTGGGAAGCGGGTCGCTTGCTCATGCTCAAAGCCGCGTGGATGGCGGACAATGGGATCCCCAACTCCACCGAGGCTTCGATGTCCAAGGCCAAGGCCGCGCGCGTCGCCAACGAGATCACGCTTCGGTGTGTCGAGCTCTGCGGCAGCCTCGGCTACTCCGAAGATGAGCTCCTCGAGAAGTGGGCCCGGGATTCCAAGATCATCGATATCTTCGAGGGCACCCAGCAGATTCAACTGCTGATCATCGCGCGTCGGCTGCTCGGGAAGCGGTCATCGGAGCTTCGCTAAGAGAGGGCATCATGGAAATCAACGGCATCGCCCACACGTTCGTCACGGTTGGCGACTTCGACCGATCGCGGGCGTTTTACAGCAGGCTCCTCCCTTTCCTTGGCATGAAGAACGTCATGGACATCCCCGGGACGTACTACTGCGTGGGCGGCCGCACGGGCTTCGCGATCCGCGAGGCTCCTGAAGAAAACCGCGGTGAACGCTTCGACCAAAACCGAATCGGCCTCCATCACATCTGCTTCCGCGCAAGAACGCGTGAAGACGTCGACGAGGCACATGACTTCGTGAAGGACCTAGGCGCGGGGATCATCCACGGCCCCGAAGAAGCCATGTGGGCTCCAGGGTACTACTCGATTCTGTTTGAGGATCCGGATGGGATTCGGCTGGAGATCAACTTCGTGCCCGGCAAGGGTCTCCTCAAGTAGCGGTGTCAGTGGCAGCGACGGTGTCAGTGGCAGCGACGGTGTCAGCGCCAGCGCCAGTGCCAGCGCCAGTGCCAGCGCCGGTGTCAGCGACAGTGCCGATGCCAGTGGCAGTGTGCGTGATCCGACTTGGTCATCGTGATCTCCTTTTTGCGAGTGAGTGGGGTCGGGCTTTCGCCCTTTCGGGGAACCCGACTCACTCGCAAAAAGGAGATCACTCATGGGACTCATCATTCAGCAACGGGCGCTTCAGGCAGCAAGTGGCTTGCGGCCGGTGCTTCCGGTCGTTCGGAAGCGCGAGGGCTCGTTTCGCATCGGCGTGCGGCTCAGCCAAGGAGGTGCGCGCAGGTCTTCAGCTCGCGGTGGCCTACGGATACGTACCCACCACGAAGGTCAAAGAGGTGGACATCGTGCTCGATGAGGTCTGCGCGATGTCCTGGAGACTCTCGGGGCGCTAGAGTTTGCGCCCCAAGCACCAAGTAATGGCGCACACCTCGTCGAGCCGCTCGTCGAGGTGTGTCGCTCTGTGGGCCTCGATGTAGCCCCAGTCCGTTGCGACGTTCAGGGCCGCCCGGACTTCTTTTGACGACCCACATGCCGTAGAGAACCGCGCCTTTGCGTTCCCCGGGCCATTCCCGCGAGCCTCCGCGATGTTCAGGACCACACTCTGCGCAGCTCGCTTCAGTTGGTCAGCCAGTGACTTGTCGTGCTCGCGGATGGTGTGAAGGAGGGGGACAAGGTCTCGCACGACCCTTCGTGCTCTGTCGTAAACGTTCGTCTTTTTCATGAGCGAATCCTTGGATTGGGTTTGGGTCTCACCCGCGTGGGACCCAAACCCAATCCAAGGACAAGCGATGACAAGTAGGGACCCGCCAGCGAAGCCCCGTGGAAAACGTGGAGCGTTTCCTCTACGGGGTGCCAGTGCCAGTGCCGGTGTCAGTGGCAGCGACGGTGTCAGCGACGGTGTCAGCGACGGTGTCAGCGCCAGCGTCAGGGCCAGTGCCAGCGTCAGCGGCCGTGTAGCCAGTAGCGGCCGTTGGAAGCGCCTACTTTGCATGGGTAGTCGTACAGGTTGCTCAGCAGCTCGTTCGTCAGCACATCACTCAAAGGTCCGGCCGCTAGCGTCCGCCCGTCCTTCAGCAACAAGCCATGCGTTCCGTGAGCAGGGATCTCTTCGACATGGTGGCTCACGAGGATGAGGGTGGGGCCGCTCTCTCTTGCGCACAGCCGGTCGAGGTCTTCGATCAACCGTTCGCGGGCGCCGGGGTCGAGACCTGCGCAGGGCTCGTCGAGAATCAGTAAGTCGGGGTTCGTGACGAGGGCGCGGGCGATCATGACGCGTTGTTTCTCTCCCTGCGACAGCACTCCGTAGCGTTTGTTGCGGAAGGCGTAGGCGCCGATGCTTCGCAGTGCGTCGTCGGCTCGAAGGAGGTCTTTCGCGCTCAGCGCGTGCCAGTTGCCGATCGTGGCGTGGATGCCGGTCGCCGCGACTTGTCTTGCGCTCTGTCGTGCGGGCAGCCAGCCGAAGAGCGCCGAGCTGACCCAGCCGATTCTCTCTTTGAGAGCGCGCATGTCACACTTCCCGTAAATCTCGCCCAGGACCGCGACGCGACCGCGGCTCGGCCACTCGTAGCCCGCCACGATCGAGAGGAGCGAGCTCTTACCGGCGCCGTTCGCGCCGAGCACCGCCCAGTGCTCCCCGGGCATCACCTCCCACCGGATGTCGCGCAAGATATCGACGCCATCGCGGGTGAAGGTTTCGACGTGGAGATCGAGAACCGGAGCCACGTTAGAAGCCTAGCATCGTTGCACCCTGGGTGGCGTTGAGCGTCAGCTGGCTCTCTTACGGCGTCGAAGCACGTGGCGCAGTCTCGAGCGCTCGTCTCGCTCCCGTTCCTCGAGCATGCGCCTCAACGCGCTCAGCTCGGCTGTCAGCGTCGGCTCCACGCGAAGCTGTAGCGTGTTGACCTGCCGGGTGGCTTTTGCGAGCGCATCACCAAGGCGTCGAACGAGCTGCTCCTTGGGCAGCGCTTCGAGAACCAAGTCGACCAGCCGCTCGAACTCGGTCGCGGTTTGTGCTGCCGCCGGGCCTACCGATGGCGCCGCGGTTTCGCGCGCGGTCAGCGTTCGCTGGATCGGGCTGTGTGAAGTCACCGAGGGCACGGCGATGCCCCAGATCTGTCTGTGTTCGAGCTCGACCGTAACCTCCCTGCCAGGCCACGCATAAGTCACGAGCGCCGCCTGGCCGTGCGCCGCCAAGGCTTGCAGCAGCGCGCGGTACGCCTCGGCCGCCCGGTCCTCCACCTCTTGCCGTGCGTTCAGGGCGGGCCTCGCACTCTTGAAGAGCTCACTGATCAGCGCCTCGCGTTTGCGATTGAGGAGGTCGCGACCCTTCTGAACGCGACTAAGCTGCGCGGTGGCCCGCACGAGTCCCGATCGAGTCGGTGGTACCGAGCGCACGCTCATTGCGGTGACTCCCCCTTCGACCCCTCGTCGGAACGTGACTCCCAGGTAGCGTCGGATATTCGCGTGAGCTCGTCGCGCGGCAGAGTCTCCAGCAGCGACCAACCGATCTGCATCGTGTCGAGGATGGATCTGCGCGTGCCGCTCTGATTGATGAGCTGCCCTTCGAACGCGTCGACGAAATCGAGGGCGCGCCGATCGCCGGGCGCCAATCCTTCGCTTCCAACGATGGCCGCCATGAGCTTCGCTTCCCGTCCGCGTGCGTACACCGCATAGAGCTGGTCGGCCCATTCGCGGTGCGCTGGCACCGTGCGACCTTCTCCTATGCCAGCGTTCATGAGCCGAGACAACGACGGGAGCACGTCTACAGGAGGATAAACGCCTCGTTGATGGAGCTCGCGGCTCAGAACGATCTGACCTTCGGTGATGTAACCTGTCAGGTCGGGGATAGGGTGCGTCATGTCGCCATCGGGAAGAGAAACCACGGGCAACTGGGTGACGGACCCGGTACCGTCTTTCAGAACCCCCGCTCGTTCGAACAACGAGGCCAGGTCGGTGTACATGTAGCCGGGATAGCCTCGCCTTCCGGGGATCTCTTCTCGCGCCGCGGCCACTTCGCGGAGCGCCTCTGCGTAGTGCGTGATATCCGCCATCACGACGAGGACGTGAATGCCGTGAGTGAACGCGAGGTGTTCAGCCGTCGTCAGGGCAACGCGCGGAGTGAGAAGACGTTCGATCGTCGGATCACTCGCCTGGTTGAGAAACAAAACCGTGCGCTGCATCACTTCGCTTTCGCGAAAACGGGATACGAAGAGCTGCGTTTCGCGTTCTGTGATTCCGATGGCGGCGAACACGACCGCAAATGGCTCCCCACGGGCAGGGCGGGCGTTCTCGACGATGTCGGCGGCAAGCTCGACCCCAGGCAGCCCTGGCGCCGAGAAGACAGGCAATTTCTGCCCCCGGACCAGGGTGTTCATCCCGTCGATCGCGGACACCCCAGTTTCGATGAAATCCGATGGGTGTTGCCGGCGAACGGGATTGATCGGCGCTCCCCAAATCGGAAGGCGGGCCTCGCCGATCGAAGGCGGAAGGCCGTCGAGTGGCGCTCCGGTGCCACTGAGCGCGCGCCCGAGCAGGTCTTGGCCGACCAACGTCGTGGCGGTTTCTCCGGCCAGGGTGATCTCGGCGTCCGCGGGCTTGAGCCCCAGCGTGTCTTCGAAGACCTGGATTACGGTGATTTCGTTTCCGACGTCGATCACCTGGCCGCGCCGGTCCTCTTGGCCGACGCCTCCGATGCGAACCCACTCGCCGAGCTTCGCACGGCGGGTCGAACGGACGAACAGCAAGGGCCCAGCCGCCGAAGCCGCGCCCGAGTACCTGCGTGCAATCGGTGCATCCAAGCGCTTCATGATGCCCCCATGTCTGCAATCGTTTGCTCGGCTTCCGCGACCCGTTGCTCCAATGCGTCAGGCGCCGCGGTCTTCACGGAACCGAATACCCTCCGGACCGCAGGAAGGTCGAGCTTCTCGAAGCTCGCGCCATCCTTCAAGGCCGCCTTGCCGGTTCGCATGAGCGCCCAGAGCAGCTTCAGCAGCTGGTACGTCTTGGCCACGGTCGAAAAGGCGTCGTGTGGGTGAAAGGCGTTCTGGCCGATGAGGAACTCACGTGCGATTCTCGCGCCTTCGAGCACCAGTCGGTCTTCGTCTTCGAGCGCATCGACCCCGACGAGGCCCGCAATCTCTCTGAGCTCACGGTCGCGCTGCAGAAGACGAATCGTTTCGACTCTCAGCTCGGGCCAATCGGATCCGCCCTCGCGGGAAAACCACTCCGTCGTGCCGTCGGTGTACAAGCTGTAGCTGATGTCCCAATCGACGGCGGGGAACTGTCGTTGGTGAGCGAGGCTTGCGTCGAGCGCCCAGAGTGCCCCGACGACCCGCAACGAGGCCTGGGTAACCGGCTCAGCAAAATCGCCGCCTGGCGGAGATATCGCGCTGATGAACGTCACCGCGCCCGTGCGCGCTGGCGCGCCCTGGCTCTCCACGCGGCCGGCCCGCTCATACAGGCGGCTCATGCGATTGGCCAAATACGTTGGGTACCCTTCTTCCCCGGGCATTTCCTGAAGGCGGGCGGCGATCTCCCGAAGCGCTTCGGCCCAGCGAGAAAGGGAATCGGCGAGGATCGCGACGTGGTAGCCCATATCCCGGTAGTACTCCGCGATCGTCATCCCCAAGTAGACCGAGGCGTCGCGTGCGGCGACGGGCATGTTCGAGGTGTTCACGATCAAGATCGTCCGATCCATGATCGACCGCCCCGTCTCGGGATCCGTGAGACGGCCGAAGTCGTGTAGGACTTCCGCCATTTCGTTCCCTCGTTCGCCGCAGCCGATATAGACCATGATGTCGGCCTTCGCGTACTTCGCGAGCGATTGTTCGATCACCGTCTTGCCGGTGCCGAAGCCGCCCGGCACGGCCACGGACCCGCCTTCGACGACGGGAAAGAGCAGATCGAACACCCGCTGTCCGGTGATGAAAGGACGGTCGCTTGCGAGTCGGCGAGCGAACGGCCGTCGTTGGCGGATCGCCCAGGAATGCGAAAGAGACAACGTGGTGCCGTTCTCCAAGGTAGCGACCGTATCGGATACTGTGAAGGCACCCTTCTGAATGTCCGCAACTCGGCCTTCCAAGCCCGGCGGCACGAGCACTCGGTGCTTCATACCTGGGCGCTCTTCGATCTCTCCCAACACGTCGCCGCCCGAGACCGCGGTGCCCGGCTCGACGGTGGGCACAAAGGACCAACGGGTCTCCGGGTCTAGCGTGGGCAGGGTCATGCCTGGTGCCATGAAGTCGCCCGATCGTTCCGCGAGCCCTTGAAGCGGACGTCCGATTCCATCGATGATCGAACCCAGAAGGCCCGGGCCGAGCTGGGTCATCAGGGAGCTTCCAGTCCGATGCACCGGTTCGTCGAGCCCGAGCCCGCTGGTCTCCTCGAATACCTGGATCGTCGCGACGTCGCCCTGGATTCGAATCACCTCGCCTAGCAGACGCAGCTCACCGACTTCCACCAGCTCATAGAGCGCAGCATCCCCCAGAGGCTGTGCCTCCGCGATCGCGCCCGCGACTCGGATGATGCGTGCCGTGGTCATTGCAACCTCACCCGATAGCCGATGGCTCGGCGGAGGATCTCTACGATGTACTCGTGCGCCGTGGTTTCCGTCGTCCAATCGGGCCCTGGCACAGGGATGACGACGGGGACCGGCGCCCGTCGGAGATCTCGCCTGACCTCTTCCGGGAGGTCCTCGTAGAGCGGCTCGTCGATGAGAATGACGCCTACGTTCATGGCGTCCGGCAAATGATCGATCTGTCGGGCCGCATCAGCGCCGTCTGTTGCCTCGAACACCGGTACGCCGGCCAAGGCGAATCCCGCGCTCAATCCGGGACTCGAGATCACCACCAGTTGTTGGCCCTTCATGCAACCACCATCTCTGCTTGGATCAACGCCGCGGGTGCCTGGAGCGCAACGCCCCAGATGATGCTCCTCAAATTGACGACCTCCGCTCGCAGTTCGATCGCAAAACCGATGATCGGCGCTGCGCCGCTCGGGTCGACGCGCACCATTCGCTTCTGCCAATCGATCTGCGCGCGCAGCATCCGGTTCTCCAGCTGTGCGAGATTCTCGATGTCGCCACGAAGCGCGCTCGCCAACGCGGATCTGCGGAGCTCCCAGGCGAGACGCTTTTCGACCTGAGGGCGGGTTTCGAGGAGCATGAGCTTGTGGAACACGTCTCGAGTGATCCACCGTCCTCCTTCGACGAACGTCATATCGACGATGGCCGGATCCCGCTCGACGAAGTGCAGCAGCGCGGACCATGTGTTCATCACGTCGACGAGTTGCTCGACGTACTCGACCACTTGGCTTCCGCCCAGTTGAGCCCGAGCTGACGCTCTACGTGCAAAGGCGCGCTGAAGCTCGACTTCGATTTCGAACAGCGATGGATGGGGTCCGCTGGCTGCGGCGACGAGAGGGGTGCCCAAGGGGTGATTCCACAGCGCCAACATCCGGATCACGTCGGTCGGCGTTGGCTGCGCTGCTAGCGTCAACAAGGCTCTTTCGGGCAAGCTCGTCGTAGGAACCAGACCCGCCATGCGTGCCTCGGTCGCGGTGCCCTGCTGCGCGCCGCGCAGGATGGCTTGAATCGAACGCCGATCTTCGTCCTCGAAGATCACGGCCAGGGCCACTCGTCGATCATCGGTGCACCAGCGTTCCAATATGGCCATGTATCTGGCGGCATGTCGCCGAACCGCTCGCTCCAGACTGAGCGCGGTCGCCGGCGCGTCAGATCGTACGTACCCAAGCCCGCTGAGCTCCCTCTGGAGCGCGAAGAGGCTCGCGGCTCGCGCGAGCCGCTCGAGGTCGCTTGCCGGCAGCAGATGAGTCCGGAGTCCCCGCGCGCGCGTATTGATATCACCTAGGTACAGCGCCATCGCTAGGGCTCCTCCTGGAGGCGCGTGTGGATCTCGATCGCCAGCACCGATGCCAGCCGGTCGATGCGGGTTTCGAGGCGGCCATCGACGACCACGGTTCCTTCTGCTCCGACCACGACGAACCCGGTGCCGACGTCTGCTTCGGGCTCCACCTTCACCGCCGGCCGATCGCGCATCCGATCGCGCACGGCCGGTCCAAGGTCTTCCGAACAACGCACCACCGTGCCTTCGGCTTCGACGAACTGCAGTGCATCTGTGAGCTCGCTGCTGAGAGTCGCCAGGTAGGCTTCGTTTCGAGCAACGTCGGGAAGTAGCGCCTGGGCCCGTTCGAGGACCCGATCGACCAGGTGCGTCCGCGCGAGGAGCACGGCACGCATCGCGGCGTGCCTTTCGGCGGCGATCGCAACGCGGGCTTCCGCGCCGTACTCGGCCTCCTTGTCCTTCAAGACCTCTCTTCGCCTGTCCTCGACGACTCGCTCGGATTCGGTACCGAGCCGTTTGGCGTCAGATCGCGCCGCGCCCAGAATGGACTCCGACGTCCTTTCGGCGCTGCGGCGCAACTCAGTGTCGAGGCCGGGTTTCGCCATCTGCCTGTCAGCCCCCTCCTTGCATGAGCATCAGAACCGCGACCACGAACCCGAGGATCGCCAAGGTCTCGGGAATTGCGATCAGCAATACGACGGTAACCGTGAGCTCGGGCTTCTCAGCCAGCGCCGCGGCGGCTGCCGGACCGATGCGTGACTGAGCCCAGCCTGTAGCGAGGGCCGGGATGCCGACCGCCAACGCCGCGCTCAAGTAGAGAAAAACCGCTTCCAATTCCATATCACTCGCTCCTCTCCGCAGAAGCGCTTTCGCGCGCGGACCAATGTCGAAAGGGCTGATACTGCGACCCGCCCGGGCTGTAGAACTTTCCAAAGAACTCCACATAGTGAAGTCGCAGCATATGAATCGTCGGGCTGAACACGCCGAGGACGAAGTTGATCAGATGAAACAGGAGGCCGAAGAGGATGCCCACCCAGACTGGGCCAAACGCTCCGACCATTCGATTTGCCACGACGGCCATCATGACCGACGCCGTGCCGACGGCCATGATGCGTGCGTACGAAAGCACGTTGCCAAGCGTCGAGACGAGTTCGATCGGTGCGAGCACCCCTTCGCCGATGATCAAGATCGGAAGTGCGGCAAGCGCGGTGATGACCAGGGGCGTGAAGAAGCGCTCGGGGAGCATGTCGAAAGCTGCCATGAGTGCCAGCGCGATGAGAACGACCATCAAGGCTGCCATGCCCTTTCCGAGGGCCCGCCGTTTGTCTCCCCGAAACATCTTGACGGCTCCCACGAGCAGGCCGAGGACGATGTGAACGATCCCGAGGGCGATGGCCAAGCCGAGGAACGGGAAGAATGCCTCTTCGCGATTGAAGATGATCGGATGAAGCCCGATCCGGTGTCCGAGATCACCGAAGAGCTCGCCGTACAGGAACCCGAATATGATCGCGAACAACGAGCATGCGATGCCGATCTCGGAAACCGACCGCAGCTTGGTGTCGGGCTTGGAGCGGATGCGCAAAATGAGCGAGAGGATGCCAAGCATCGTTCCGTAGCCCATGTCACCAAGCACGATCCCAAAGAACATTGGAAAGAAGATCGCGACGAACGGCGTCGGGTCGACCGTTCCGTACTTCGGGAGAGGCATCATCCCTGTAATCGCTTCGAATGGGCGAAACAGACGAGGGTTCTTGAGGACGACCGGTACCGTGTCGCCGGACCACTCCTCCGAAGACACCGCCTCGATCTCGATTTGATTGCCAAATGACTTTCCGAGTTGCCGGTCCAGATCTGGGCGCACTGCACTCGGGATCCAACCTTCGAGGACGAACGCGCGCGGTGTGACGACCGCTTTCTCCATGGCTTCGATGGTCGCGAGCAGGTCTCGAACGGTCGCTTGAATTCGCGCGAGATCGCGTCCCCGCTCGCCAGCGATTCTCTTTCGCTCTCGTTCGATCGTCGCAAGCTCGGCCGGAAGCTTTTCAAGGCGAGCTTGCATGCGGTGGATCGTCCCGCCGACGCTTTCCTCCTCGAACTGGTCGGGGAGGGAGAGCGCCTGCACGCCTGCTTCGCTGAGCAGTTGCTCGGCCTTCGCGCCGTCGGCCGACGGCACGGCGAGGAGCATCGCGGACTCACCCGATTCGGAGGGCTGGCTCAGCAGCTCGAAGCCGTCGCCCAGGGCCTGGCGAAACGCTGCCCGCATCCGTCGGAGCTCCTCTTCACCGTCCTCTTTCAGGATCAGGTAGAAGACTCGAATCCCGTCGAGGTCCAGACCTGACTCCCCGATCTTCGTAAACGCTGCGAAGAAAGGACGGAACTTCAGGATGAGAGCTCGCTCCTCTTCGAGTTGTTGACGCTGTTCGGCCAGCGCTTCGAGCTCTCTGCGGCACCTGCCCGCAATCAAGGCCGCCTGGGGCAACTCGAGCTCCCCGGCCACCCTCGTCGGGCGTGGCGTTTCCCCGAGAAGCTCGAGCGCTGCATCCACGTCTTTGACGATCTTACGAACGCCACGCACGTGACGTTCCTGCTCCGGCGTGAGCCCAAGAGGGGTTAGAGACTCTGTCTCGGTCGGTTCGACGAGTTGAACCAAACCGAGGTCCTGCACGCGCTCCAGGACCGCCTGAAGCTGTTCCCTCGGGCCGAGCATTCGGATGCGGGACATGTCTAGGATCAACTTGGGCCTCGCGACTCGGGGCGGCCTACGAGGAGGTCGATGACATAGCGGGCGAGCTCCGTGATTTCGGCGTCGTCCAGCTCGCCCAGGAATTTGGTCTCCTGCCGGGACTGTTCTCGGATCGCGTCGATCGCCTGGTCTCGTTCGCGGGCGATTCGCTCCCGAAGTTCATCGTCTTCTCTCTTCAGCTGCACCTCGAACTGTCTGAGGCGGTCATCCGCGGCCAGCTTGGCTGCTTCGATGAGTTGTTGCGCTTCCTGCCTCGTGGCTTTGAGCATGGCTTCCAGCTCGACCTCCGTCTCCAGGAGATGACTGAGCCTGGTCGTCGCCTCGGAGGTTTCGTGGTCGCTGTCGCCTTTTCGCTTCGCTGCCATGTCCAACCGCCGGTCTGGAAAATACCAGAAGGAAGGCGTTCGGTGTCACCGTTAAAGGACTTAGGGCCGACGAGTCAGTCCTAGCAAGAGCGCGCCGCTCAAAGTTACCCCGCCCGCCGTCCAAAACGCGACCTCGTAGCTCCATTCCGCGGCGATTAGCCCCAGGGCGTACGCAAAAAATGCGTGTCCCCCATTGAACGCGCCGTGGATGATCGAGACGACCATGCCCCGGGAGGATGCGTCGGCGCGTTCGATCGCGAGGGCAGTCACGGCCGGGTAGGCGATGCCGTGCCCGAGGCCCATCATGGCGCCAACCGCGAATAGATGTGTCGGGCCGAGGAACCCGAGCATCGGGGGCACGGCGGAGTACAAACAAAACGCAACGATCGAAGAGCGAAGCACCCCGAAGCGATCGATCAGACGCCCGCCGCCGAGCCTCACCGTGAGCGCGACGAGTGCGAAACCAATGAAGAAGCTCCGCAACTCCGTGACGCCGAGCTCGAGCGCAAACGGTTGATGCAGTGTGAAGAGAGCCGTGAATGAGGCGGTCATCACGAAAGTCGCGGCGTACACGCGCGACAGCGGCCATCCGAAGATCGGACGTCGCGGTTCATCCTCTTGCGGCGGATGCCGAGGTGGCTCACTCAAACGAGTACTGAGGAGCGCGGCGAGCAGGCCGGCAGCTGCGCTCGCGACGAAGACGCTGATCCAACCCGTGCTGTCTGCGAGGATCTCACCGAGCGTTGGCGAGACCGCGTTCATCCCGAGGTTTGCCGCCCCGAACAGGCCGAGCGCTTGCGCCATCCGGTCGCTTGGCGCGATGTCGGCAGTCATCGTACCAGCGGCAGTGAAGCCCATCACCCTCCCAGCGCCCCAGCACATCTGTGCGAGGTAGAGCAGGGGGCCTTCGTGATCGACGAAGAGATACAGCACCCCGGTGAGAGCGAGCATGACGTTGCCGAACACGAGCCATGGTTGGCGGCCGTAGCGGTCGACCAGCCACCCAACGAGCGGAGTCATCGCGACCGCGGTGATACCCTGGATGGCAACGGCGCGCCCGATGCCGGCGGCGTCCATGCCCAGCTCGGTCGCGAAGAATTTCGGCAGAATCAAATAGAACGACCAGGAGAACCCGAAGAACGACACCGCCGCGAGCAGCAGTAAGAACTCGCGGGACAAGAGTTGCGGGTCCTCGCCGGGCGTTCTCTGTTCTGGCTCAGCTCCCATCGAAGCCTGTCTGTAGCACTCAAAATCCGGCCGTGGTTCAGAGTTTCATGTCCAAGTTCTGGGGCTAGGAAATCGAATGCGATCCTGGTAACTTCATCGAACGATCTTCGTTTGGCTTGCTTGCCGATCTCAGTTCTAAGAGGGGCCGTATGCGTGTTGCTGATGTCATGAGTAACAAGCCGGTTACGATCGCTCCGGACATTCCTGTGTCCGAAGCATTTCGTGTCGCCTCCGCCTTTGGGGTTCAACACCTCGTGGTGACGCAGGGGCGTTTTCCGGTCGGCGTCGTCTGTGTCCGATGCGACCTCGCGGACGCCTTCCCGCGGCGCCCCGTCAGCCAGTACATGACGCGGCCCATCACCATCGGAGCCTACGAAACCGCCGAACGCGCGAGCCTGCAGATGTGCCAAAAGGGGGTTGGGGCATTGATCGTCCGGGGCGGAGATGCCGGCTGGGGGATCGCCACTCGCGGCGACCTGTTGAGGGCGGGTTTCCGAGCCGGCGATGAAGAGGGGCTGTTTTTCTGCGCGGCCTGTGGGACCCACATGCACGTGCATCCCATGCCTGGCTGTGAGTGGGTCGCGTTTTGCGTCGACTGCTGGGACCGTGCGGGTCCACCTCGGGTCGGCGATGACCTCGGCGACTCGGCCTAGTGAAAGCATTCGTTTCGGGAGCGACCGGTACCGTCGGTCGCAAGGCTAGGGTGTGCCCTAG
>CALLDH010000125.1 GCA_937998345.1 uncultured bacterium
CCTTCTCTCCGGCGGCATTGGTGTTGTTCCCGTCGAGGTAGTAGTCGCCGTTGAACACGAAGTGGAACCAGTCGAAGCCCATGGCTAGCACGACGTCGAAGAAGTTCACCCAGTCCCTGTTGCCGTTGAGTCCGCTGGCCGCGTGGTTGCCGCCGAAGAAGAGACCGACGTCACGAGTGCCCTCGCGGAGACCACGACGACGAACGCTGTTGTGGCCGTCCGGACTGAGGCCGATCTGCCAGCCGAGGGCCGGTGTCTCGTTGTCGTCGATCGGCGTTCCGCCGTAGACGCCGCCGTTGGTGACCATGGCAGTGAATCCGACGATCTCGCCGAGCTCGGCGCCCATGCGAACGCCCATGTGGTTGAACGGCTGGCGAAGGAAGTAGAGCGCGCCTCGCGTGTAGTTGGCGTTGTTCCACTCATCAGCAACTTCGGCACCGAAAATGGTGTCGAAGAAACCGAAGTCGATGTTGATCTTCTCGCCGGGCATCCAAGCCGCGTATGCCTGCTTGACCGGCGCGATGGGCGTCAACAAGCCGGCACCTTCGCCAAAGCGCAGGTCCAATCGAACCGCGAACTTCTCGCCGGTGTACATCACGTCGCCACCGGCGAAGTTCAGCCCGAAGCCGTTGTAGTTCGTGTACGGGTAGCCGAGCGAGTTGTAGGTCCCGGCTCGCACACCGTCATTGGTGTAGCCACCGATGCGGTAGAACGCGCTCGCCATGAGCTGCCACGACAAACCGTCTTTCCAGGAAGCGCCCACGTCGGGCTCCTCAACAGCGATGTCGTCCGCCGCCATCTTCGGCGACTCCGGCATCTTCATTTCGGCCTCCTTCGGAGGAGGTTCCGAGGGCTCCTCTTCGGCCGGTTCTGCGGGCTCCTCGCGGCCGTACTCCGCGTCCAAGTCATCCGCCGCTTCCTTGGGGGACTCCGGCCCCTGCGCAAATGCCATCGCGGGGAATGCCAAACTGCACATCACCGCCAGGGAAAGAAACTTACTCATCACTACCTCCACTCCCGGCGTGTCCCCACGCCCAAACTCGTTATCCAAATCGTCATTGAAAAAAGGGCAGAGAAGAGGGGCAGGACAGACCGGGGAGCCGTCCCACCCCTCCTCTCGAACTCACTACTCCGCGGGTACCGCCGACATGGCCGAGGCCCCGGCGTGGAAGCCCTTGAGCTCCTCGTTGTAGGCTTCGACGCCGCACTCCGCGATATCGAGACCCTCGAGCTCGTGCGCTTCCGAGACGCGGACGCCGCCGGGCACGAGGAACTTCAGCGCGAGCCAGAGGACGGCCGCGACGGCGAAGGCGAACCCAACGCCTGCGAAGGCGCCCATGGCCTGAATGCCGAGCTGAGAGGCGCCGCCTCCGACGAGAAGGCCGATCGGCTCCTCGCCCGTCGCTGCGTTGCCGTAGCCGACGAGACCGACTGCGAGCGTACCGAAGATGCCGCAGATGCCGTGGACTGTGATCGCTCCAACCGGATCGTCGATCTTCATCTTGTCGACGGCCAAGACACCTTCAACACAGAGCATTCCAGCGACGATGCCCACCACGATCGACCAGCCGCCCGTGATGTTGTAGCAACCGGCAGTGATGCCCACGAGGCCCGCGAGCGCGCCGTTCAGCGCCATCGAAAGGTCAAGAAGACCGCTGCGCATCTTGATCCAGACCAGGGCCCCGATGAATCCGGCCGAAGCCGCCAGGTTGGTCACGAGGACGATGCGGCCGACCTCGGCATCAATGGCAAGCTCCGAGCCGCCGTTGAAGCCGAACCATCCGAGCCAGAGAATGAGCACGCCGAGCGCGGCGAGCGGGAAGTTGTGGGCGGGCATCGGCTTCACCGTGCCGTCGGGCAGGAACTTGCCGAGGCGCGGGCCGATGATGAGCGCGCCCGCGAGGGCCATGCCGCCACCGACGCCATGGACGACTGTGCTGCCTGCGAAGTCGACAAAGCCCTTCTCAGAGAGCCAGCCGCCGCCCCAGACCCAGTGACCGACCACTGGATAAATGAGCATGGTGGCAAGCGCCGTGAAGAGGAAGAAGGTCAGCAGCCGGCCGCGCTCGGCGATCGCACCAGAAACGATGGTGCACGCCGTTGCCGCGAAAACCAGCTGGAAGAAGAGGAAAACGTATGGCGGCAAGTCCGCGTCCGCTCCCCCGTTGTTCGGGAAGAAGCTCGCGAGCCCCATGAAGGCGTTTCCTTCGCCAAACATCACGCCGTAACCCACCAAGTAGAAGATGAGCGACGAAATCGCGACGACGCCGAAGTTCTTCATCAGCACCATCACTGCGTTTTTTCTGCGACAGAACCCGCTCTCCACCAGAGCGAAGCCTGCATGCATGAAGAAAACGAGTGCCGCGCTAACGAGAACCCACAAGGCGTTGGCATACGTTGTCAGTTCCGAAAGTTGTTCTTCCATGATCTTGTACCTCTTAGTCATGGCCGCAGCGCACCCTCGGCGGCGGCACGGGAGGATCTATGGCTGGCCTGCATTTCCGGTTTGTTTCCCCGAGGCATCGGTTTGGGAAAAACCGATCCCGGCATCGGCCAGTTGCAACCTATGGGGGCCGGCCACATGCTCGGGACGTGAGTGATTTCCCGCATTTGGCCTATGGAACGCCGCGCAAGCTGCCGAAGCCAGGCAGCCTTCCAGGGCGTGTGGTGGTGTTGGACGTGGCGTTCGCAGCGAATGCCGGTGGGGCGAGCTTTGAAAAGACCACGCTCCCATTTATCGAGGGCCTGGGTTCGCGGCTGGCCATGTGGGTCGACCACCATGACCACGATCGCCATTCGGATTACGCGGACGACCCCCGCTTCGTTCTCCGAACCAAGGCCCAGCATGGTGCCTGCCCCGAGATGGTCACGCCGGAGCGTGTTGCCGCCGCGGGTCCGGTCGACACGATCTGCTGCCACTTGGATTTCGACGGCCTTTGCTCCGCGGCCAAGTGGATCCGCGGTGGGGTCGAACCCTACGAGAGGGCGGACGACGATGCCCGAGCAATCGATACGAGGATGGGTGAGCCGACCGAGCGAGCAAGGGTGCTCGATCGTGCGCTACGCGGCAGGCCGCGCGACGAAGCTCTCCGCGGATTGATGGTGCGATACCTCGCTGACGGTGCCAGTGATGCCTCGATTTACCGGGAGTTCCAGCTGGCAGCCGAGACCCTGCAAGCGAGGGAGCAAGAGGCCAAGCGCCTTGCGGCCACGTACGAGGTTCGCGGCGATCTCGCGATCTGCGATGCCCGTCGGCGGGATGGGCCGTACGACAAGACGGAGCTACTGTTGATCGGCCAGCGACTCGCACCGATCTCACTGGTGCACGACGAAACGACTGTCACCGTGGCTGCGCGCTTCGACAGCGGCATCGATTTGGTGAGTGCCCTCGGGCTCAACGGCGGAATGCCCACGCGGGTGAGCGTTGCCGCCAAGCGCCTCGACGAAGTCCTCGAGGTTTTAGGTCGTTTCGAGGTTGCGCCTTAACAGGGTACAATGGGAGGGATGGAGCTGACGCTCTCCCAGATCCAGCGACTTCCCAAGACGGACCTGCACGTCCATCTCGACGGCTCGCTGCGACTGGCGACGATGCTCGAGCTTGCCGAAGAGCAGCACATTCGGTTGCCGGCGGACACGCCCGAGGCTCTCAGCAAGGTGCTCCACTGTGGGGAGAAGGCGGAGTCGCTGGTCGACTACCTGAAAGCGTTCGATATGACGCTCGAGGTATTGCAGACCGCCGAGGCGCTCTACAGAGTCGCGTACGAGCTCAGTGAGGATGCCGCCGCCGAGAACGTTCGCTACATGGAGGTGCGCTACTCTCCCATGCTGCATACCCGCGGCGGCCTCCGGCTCACGACGGTCGTCGAAGCCGTGCTGACGGGGCTCTGGGACGCGCAGAAAGATCACGGTGTCGTCGCCAACGTCATTCTCTGCGGGATTCGGAACATTTCGCCCGAGTCGTCCTTCGAAATGGCTCAGCTAGCGGTGGCCTACAAGAACAGGGGCGTCGTCGCGTTCGACCTGGCAGGCGCCGAGTACGATCACCCGGCCAAGCATCACCTTCGCGCGTTCAAGCTCGTCCGCGACAACAACATCGCGGTGACGATCCATGCGGGGGAGGCGTACGGGCCCGCTTCGATTCATCAGGCGATCCACGTGTGCGGCGCACACCGCATCGGCCACGGTTGCCGTCTACGTGAAGACGGCGATCTGCTGCACTACGTCAACGATCACCGCATCGCGCTCGAGTGCTGCCCATCTTCGAATGTGCAGACCGGCGCTGTGAGGGACCTCCGCTCCCACCCGCTCAAGCTCTACCACGACCTCGGCTTGCGCGTGACGATCAACACCGACAACCGGCTGATCACCGACACCACGGTGTCGCGCGAGCTCTGGCTTTGCCACAGCCAGATGGGGCTGGACCGCGATGACATTCACCGCATGATCATCAACGGCTTTAAGGCGGCGTTTCTGCCGTTTCATCAGAAGCAAACTATGGTTCGAGCGGTGTTTCGGGAGCTGTCCACCGAAGCACAGGCTTCCGCGCAGCCCGGGTCTCGTCCAGCCGACGTAAACGCGTAGACTGCGGGGCAGCCTTTACGAATTCGGGGTCCGAGGTCGCCTCGTCGCTGATCGTCTTCATCACTTCCACGAATTCGTCGAGGGTCTGAACGCTCTCTGTTTCGGTAGGCTCGATCAGCATTGCGCCCTTCACGACCAACGGGAAGTACACGGTCGGCGGGTGAAACCCGTAGTCCATCAACCGTTTGGCCACGTCCATTGTCGTGACGCCCGACTGTTTGAGGTGGCGGTCGCTGACGACCACTTCGTGCATGCAGATCGCATCGTAAGGGACGTGCCAGATCTCGCCGAGACGGACCCGGAGATAGTTCGCATTGAGGACCGCGAGCTCGGTGGCTCGTTTTAGACCTTCGGCGCCCATTTCACGCAGATAGGCATAGGCGCGCACCATCATTCCGAAGTTGCCCTGGAACGATCGGAGCCTCCCAACCGATGCGGGACGGCTGTCGTAGTCGAGCGTGAAGCGCCCATCCCGCTCTTCGACGACCGGTACCGGAGCGTAGGGATCGAGGAGCGCCTTGTACCCGACCGGGCCGCAGCCAGGGCCACCACCGCCGTGGGGGGTCGTGAACGTCTTGTGCAGGTTGAACTGCATCACGTCGATTCCGAGGTCGCCCGGCCGTGCCTTGCCCATCAAGGCGTTGAGATTGGCGCCATCGCCGTAGACGAGGCCGCCTTTGCCATGAATCAGCTCGGCGACTGCCGGCATGTGGCTTTCGAAGAGCCCGACGGTGTTCGGGTTGGTCGCCATGATCGCGGCTACGTCGTCGTCGACGAAGGGTGCGAGTGCTTCGGTGGTGACGATGCCGTCCTCCCCGACGGGGAACGGTACGGCTTGCAGGCCGTTGAGCGCACACGAGGCGGGGTTGGTGCCGTGCGCAGTGTCAGGGATCAGCACCTTCTTCGGATCTCGCCCCTGAGCCTGGTGGTAGGCCCGGATCATCATCAGTCCGGCGAGCTCCCCCTGTGCGCCAGCGGCCGGGTGCAAGGAGACGCGATCCATGCCGCACACCTCAGCGAGCCCACGCTCCAGTCGCCACATCAGCTCCAGTGCGCCTTGGACCAGCTCGTCCGGCATGTAGGGGTGAAGGTTTGCGAACCCCGCCAATCGCGCTGCCCACTCATTGACCTTGGGGTTGTACTTCATCGTGCAAGAGCCGAGCGGGTACATCCCCGTGTCGATCGCGAAGTTCTGTTGGCTCAATCGAACGTAGTGCCGCACGGCCTCAGGCTCGGACACCTCCGGCAACATCGGAGGTAGCTCCCTCGCCATTCCTCCGAACGCGCTCCTGACATCGACTTCGGGTAGATCGTCCGGCGCGAGCGACGCTCCATGACGGCTGGGCGAGCCCTGCTCGAAGATCAGCGGTGTTTGAAAGGAAAGACCTGACGTAGCCGAGCCGGGCATGATGACCTCGCCCCGCAAACTAGTGGATTGTCGCCGGCCCGCAAGCGATCAAACGGTACTCAGGAGCGCTTCGCTCAGCGCCTCGATCGCGGCGGTGTCGTTTTCCAGGCCGTTGTAGTAGGGCAGCTCGCTGCATGGCGCATCGACGTGCTGACACACCCGCCGGACCGCCCGCGCCTGGACCGTCTCCCGAAGGGCACGCCGCTTGCCGGCGACAGCCAGGCCTCGAATCTCGCTGCCCTCGGCGATCTCCGATGGAAGGCTCTCGAGAACAGGTCGTTCCTTCTCGGCAAAAAGCACGTTCAGAACTCGGTTGATCACCAGATGCAGCACCGGAATTTGGAGCTCGTTCGTCAGCGCGTTCGAAAGCTCGATCGTTTCGCTCGTCGGCATGTACTCGGGAAGCGTGACAAGAACCGCACCGGCTCGCTCCGGGTCACGAAACATGTTGGCGGCGCGCGACGCATCTCGCCGCAGGAGACCTGGCGGCGCCACGCTCTCGATGACGAACGGCACTCGGAGCATGTCGAGCGCGTGCCCGGTGGCTGGGGCGTCGACGATCACGAGGTCGTAGTCCGGCTCACCCTTGGGTGGGCACGCGTGGTAGAACGCTTTTCCAAGCATCGACCAGGCCTCGAGCCCAGGTGTCCCTTTTAGGAATGCGCGTACCAGCCGGTTCCTGAAAACCGCGTTGAAGACAGCCTTCACCTTCAGGATCATCAGCCCATATTCTTCGAGGGCCGCGTCCGGGGTCATGTTCACGACATCGAGGTTCTCTCGAACGGTGACGATCTCAGGCCCGATCGGCTCGGTATCGAGGAGCTGGCTGACGCGCTCCTTGCAGTGCACGAGGGCAAGTAGGACCTTCTTATCGCGGCGGGCTGCTGCAAGGGCGAGCCCAGTCGCCACGGTTGTCTTCCCGACGCCACCTTTGCCGACTACGAAAAGGAACCGCCGGTCGAGCAAATCCATGCGCGTCGTCTTTAGCGGTGCGCTGGAACTGCGGCAAACCGACGGCGTTTAATCGTGGAATTCGTTCCTCCCGGAGGCTGACGTCCCAGCGACCGCATGCTAGCGTCCCGGCGAGCGCGATCATGAGCCGTACACGTCAATCCGGTAACTCGACCGTGTGGTCGCTGGTGTTGTTTGCAACCCTGGCGTTGTTCGCGGCGACTCTCTACATGATCTTCGTCGTAGCTCCTGTCGAACAACAGATGGGCATCGTCCAGAAGATCTTCTATTTCCACGTGCCGAGCGCGTATGCCATGTACATCGGATTCGGCGTTTCGGCCGTGGGCAGCGCGGTGTATTTGCTCAAGCGTGATCCGAAATGGGATGCGGTCGGAGTGGCTGGGGCAGAGGTCGGGACACTGTTCTGCCTGATCGTCTTGCTCACGGGGCCGCTCTGGGCCCGCAAGGCTTGGGGCGTTTGGTGGACGTGGGACCCGCGGCTCACGACGACGCTTCTTGCTGGTATGATCTTCGCTGCATACCTTGCCCTTCGGTCGATGGGCGACGCGGGTGAGGTTGAGAAACGGTTCGCCGCCGGCTTGGCGCTTTTCGGGCTGGTGGACCTACCATTGATTCACTTTAGCGTTCAGCGGTGGCGAGGCGTTCACCCGACCGTGATCACGGGCAAAGGTGGCGGGCTCGAGTCCGAGATGTACTGGGCGCTCGGTCTCAGCTTCATTGCGTTCACCGGCCTCGCCGTGCTCTTGATTTGGGCGCGCGCCTCCGTCGAGCGGCAACGAGAAGAAACCGCCCGGCTACGACTCGAGTTGATGCACCGATGAAGGAAATGACATGCGAGCTCTGATCGCCGCGCTCGTGCTGGGATGCACGATGCTCATCACTCCCCTCGCCCTTGCGGATTCACCGCCGGAGCCGGACACCACGGATGCCGGAGCTCAGGAGGACGCCGCGGAGGAGAGGGCCACGCAGTTCGTCGGTGTCCGCGGGCCTGAGGCGGAGAGCATTCCGGGCGGAGCGCTTCTGCTGGCCGCCTATGCGGTCGTGTGGGCGCTCTTGTTCCTGTTCTTGCTGCGAATGCGTGGTTTACAGCGCCAGACGGCCGAGGAGCTCGAGCGCCTCAGCGCGCAGATTAGAGCTTCCGAGGGCCAGTGATGCCGTCGATCTCCCATATCATCTACATTCCTGCCATCTTGCTGGTTGGCTTTGCGTTCGGATTTCGAATTGGGGCTCGCGCAGTGCGGGCCGAGCTCGAGCGCCGCGAGCAAGAACGGCGCCGTTGATGGAGAGGTAGTGACATGCTGAATTTCGAGCTTACTCCCGAACAAAACGCCCTCGTCGAAGAAACTCGCCGCTTCACCCGCGAGAAGATCATCCCCATCGCTGGCGAGGCCGACAAGACCCACGAGTTCCCAATGGACGTCTACAAAGAGGCGTGGGAGCTCGGCCTGGTTGGGCCGAACATCCCCGAAGAGTACGGCGGGGCTGGCATGGGTGAAGTCGACCACGTTCTTCTGACGGAAGAGCTCGCCTTCGGGTGCACGGGCATCCAAACGAGCATGACGGCCAACGTGCTCGCGGCGACGCCGATTCTCATTGCGGGCAACGACGAGCAGAAGAAGAAGTATCTTGGGATGCTCACGTCGGAGCCGGTGTTCGCCGCGTACGCGCTCACGGAACCGGCAGCCGGCAGCGATGCGGCAGGCATTCAAGCGCGGTGCCGCAAGGACGGCAACGACTGGATCGTCAACGGTTCGAAGTGCTTCATCACCAACGCCGCCTGGGCGAGTTGGTATATCGTCTTCGCGACCGTCGACCCGGCGCTTCGCCACAGCGGCATCATGGCGTTCGTGATCGATCGCGACGCCCAGGGCGTCAGCGTCGGCAAGACCGAAGACAAGCTCGGCCAAAGGGCCAGCAATACGGCCGTGGTCAATTTCGACGACGTGCGCGTTTCCGCCGACAACGTGCTCGCGGAGCAAGGCCATGGCTTCAAGCTCGCCATGCAGACCTTCGACCGGACCCGCCCAGACATCGGGGCCGGCGCCTGCGGCCTGATACGCCGCGCCCTCGAGGAGTCGATCGCCTACGCGCTCGAGCGCAAGACGTTTGGCGTGCCGATCGCGGAGCATCAAATGGTGCAGGCATTGATCGCGGAGATGGGCATCAAGTACGAGGCGACTCGGCTTCTAGTGCACAAATCGGCCTGGCAGGTCGACCAGGGCGGTCGCAACTCGCTCGTCGCCTCATACAGCAAAGCCTTCGGCGCCGACAGCGCCATGCAGGTAGCCACCGACGCGGTGCAGGTCTTTGGCGGCAACGGGTACATCACGGAGTACCCGGTCGAAAAATTGATGCGCGACGCCAAGATTCTTCAGATCTACGAGGGCACTTCTCAGATCCAACGGATGGTCATTGCCAAGAATCTCTTCGCGGGCGTCCGTTAGCTTCGTTCTAGCGGCGGTGGTTGCCGGTTGGCTGACCTCGGTGGCAAGCGCCGGGATCGAGCCGCTTCCCCAGTTCGTCGGCACCGAGGTCGGACAAGACGAGATCCTCGACGTGATCGCGTCCGCGAGGTCACGCAGCTTTAAGCCGGTGGGGCACAGCTCGGTCGTCTTGCGGATGCGAACGGTAGCCCGGGTAACCGCGGCCCTGAGAGTCCGGACTCACCAGATGCAACGTGGCTATCAGCACGAGATCGCCGCGTATCGCGTGAGCCGAATGCTGGGCCTCGATAACGTACCGCCGGTCGTTTATCGCCGCGCTACCTGGAATGAGATACGGCAGCGATTTCACGATGACATGCTCGATCAACGCGCTTCGATCCGGCGGGCCGTGCTGTGGGACGCGGACGGCTCGGCTCCCGGCGCCGCGATTTATTGGGTCAAGGGCCTGAGGTCGGTCGGTCTCGAGAACGAAGCCAGGTGGCAGAGCTGGCTTCAGGATGGTGAGGTCCCGGTGGGCAAGGCTGCGCTGGCTCGGGATCTCTCGACGATGCGGGTGTTCGACTTTCTAATCGGGAACTGGGACCGGTTCAGTGGTGGCAACCTCCCAACGGATTCGAGTCAGCAGCGCGGAATTCTGCGTGACAACGATCGCTCGTTTTCGACGCCGTTGCTGAAGCGGCGCTATGAGAAGCTCCTCGAAGGCCTCACCCTCACGCAACGGTTTTCGAAAGACGTGGTTCGTCATTTGGAGGCACTCGATGAAGCATCGTTCCGAGCCGAGCTCGCGCGGGACCCGAGTCACCGGACAGACCCATTGTTGAGCGATGGGCAAATCGCGGACGTCTTGGACCGTCGGGCCACGATTCTGTCGTACATCGCGGCGCTGATCGAGGAGCGCGGCGAGGATGAGGTGCTCTTCTTTCCTTGAGTTATGCCCCGTGGTAGGGAGATGGCGTGAAGAAGCCCGACGTGATCGATTCCGACCAGATGGGGAACGTTCTGGGCCTACTCGTTCATGACCTCCGCAACCCCGCAGCGACGATCACCGCCAACGCCGATTTCCTACAAGAGGTCGGCCTCGTCGACACCGACGCCGTCGAAGCATTGCAAGACGTAAAGCTCGCCGTCGAGGAGCTGCGCAGGGGCCTCGATATGCTCGCGTGGATCAGCCGTTGGTTTACGGGCCAGGTGCCGCTCGAGGCCGCCAATGGCGATGCAGGGGTGTTCTTGGAGCGGCTCGAACGGGCAGATACGCCGGTTCCCGTAACTGTCGAGCTCGCCGAAGGCGATCAGCTCTATGCGCAGGGCGCACAGGTTGCGGTCGAGGTCGTCGACCTTCTGCTACACAACACGCGGGCCAATGTGGCTGATCCGCGGGCAACCGTTCGCCTGTACGCGCAGGCCGGTCACGTCGTGATCGAAGTTCAGGACGAGGGGGAAGCAATCGCTCCGGAGCTTCGACCCCTCGCGTTCACGCTCGAGGGGCAGAATGCGTTGAAGGGGCGCTTGGACGGGAGGTACAGCCGGTTCGCCGGGCTCTTTGCTGCGGCCGTGGTGCTCGACGGCGTCGGCGGCACAATCGAGGCGGACGGTGAACGTGGCGCGGCAATCTTCAGGATTTTTCTCCGCGCTGCCCGCCCGACCCGTCGCCCTTCGCCCTAGGCGTCGTTCGGAGCCCATCGAGGCGCTCGCGAATCCGCATCTCGAAGCCCTGGTCCGTCGGCCGATAGTACCTGCGGTCGACGAGCTCGTCCGGAAGGTAGGTCTCGTCCGGGCTGAAGCCGCTTTCGTCGTGTGGGTACCGATAACCTTCCCCATATCCCCAGGACTTCATGGCCTCGGTCGGGGCGTTTCGCAGCTTGAGCGGCACCGGGAGCGCTCCGTGCTCGCGTACGTCGGACTGGGCCGTCTTCCAGGCTTTGTAGCTCGCGTTGCTCTTCGGTGCGCTGGCGAGGTAGGTGCAGCACTGCGCGATCGGGAAGATGCCTTCGGGCATTCCGAGGCGCCGAAATGCGGCATCCGCGCTGACGGTGACCCCGAGAGCTCGGGGATCCGCGTTGCCGATGTCTTCACTCGCGAAAATCAGCATCCGTCGAAGGACGAAAAGCGGATCCTCGCCGGCCTCGAGCATGCGCATCAGCCAATAGACGGCAGCATCGGGGTCGCTGCCCCGCATCGATTTGATGAATGCGCTGATGACGTTGTAGTGCTCTTCGCCGGACTTGTCGTAGAGCAGAGTTTGGGTCGCCAGGGCCTCTTGAACGATCGCGACGGTGAGTGCTTCGACACCCGCCGATTTCGCAAAGTCGCTGGCGAGCTCGAGCGCTGACAATGCGCGCCGGGCGTCGCCGCGCGCGTTCTGGGAGATCGCGGCGAGCGCTTCGTCATCCACCGTGTGAGGAACGTGGCCGATCCCGTGAGCTTCGTCCTCGAGCGCGCGCTCAAGCAGCTTGCGCAAGTCTTCGGCGTCGAGCGGTTTGAGGTCGAACACGCGCGCGCGGGACAGCAAGGCGGAGTTGACCGCGAACGAAGGGTTTTCCGTCGTTGCGCCGATCAAGGTCACGGTACCGTTCTCGACGTGCGGGAGGAGGGCGTCTTGCTGCGCCTTGTTGAACCGGTGAATCTCGTCGACGAAGAGGATCGTCTTCTTTCCGTAATAGTTCTTCTGCTCCTTCGCGGCAGCGATGATCTTCCGAAGCTCTGGGACACCGCCGAGCACCGCGCTGAACGGTACGAAAATCGAGTTTGTCTCGTTCGCGATTACATGCCCGAGCGTGGTTTTACCGGTGCCGGGTGGCCCCCAGAGGATCATCGATGGAATGCGGTCGGCGCGGATCGCCTGCGCCAGGATGTGTCCGTCCCCGAGCAGATGTCCCTGGCCGACGACGTTTTCGAGCCGGTTCGGCCGCATCCGATCGGCGAGCGGGGAGCTGGTTTCCGCTTGTCGCTCAAAGAGGTCCACAGGTCGTATATAGCTCAGCGGAGGATGCGGAGTCTCTTCGGACCTTCGCCCTCGGGCGCGGCATCTCCCCCGCTGCGCCCGAAGTGTTCTTTGGCGATCCGCTCGGCGAGGGCGTCGGCCACCTTCGCGAAGGCTTGGCCAGCGGCAGAAGCAGGGGCGGCCTGAACCACCGGCGTGCCCTGATCGCCCCATTCCCGCACCTCCGCGTCGAGGGGCACCTGCCCGAACAATGGGGCCTTAGCGAACTCGGCGATTTTCTCGCCGCCCCCACGGCCAAAGAGCTCGTGCTTGACGCCTGCGCTGTCGAGGAAATGGCTCATATTCTCGATGACCCCGAGAATCGGAATGTTGAGCTTCTGGCACATCGATACGGACTTGTAGACGTCTTGAAGCGCCACCTCTTGTGGCGTCGTGACGATGATTGCGCCCGTGATAGTGAGCTTCTGCGCGAGCGTCAGCGCCACGTCGCCCGTTCCCGGGGGCGAGTCGATGATCAGATAGTCGAGCGCGCCCCAGTCTACGTCACTCACGAACTGCTGGAGTGCGCTGTGGAGCATCGGGCCTCGCCACACGACGGCTTGTTTTGGATCTTCGAGCAGGAAGCCGATGCTCATCAGCTTGATGCCGAAGCGCTGCAGGGGCTGAATTCGTTTGCCGTCCTTGGAAGTCGGGTGACCTTCGATGCCCAACATCGTGGGTAGAGAAGGGCCGTAGATGTCGGCGTCGAGTAGACCGACTCGCGTGCCCAGGCGCCGCAGAGCCAGCGCGAGGTTCGTCGCCACCGTACTCTTGCCGACTCCACCCTTGCCGCTCATCACCAAGATCACATTCCGAACGTCGGGGATCGGATCGGTGCTGGTTGCCTCGCGCGTTGGTACGTTGACCTCGACCTCCAGCTCGACGAACTCAACGCCGAGAGGCTCGAGCGCTGCCTCGATTCGGGTCTGGACCGTCTGGCGGACCTCTTCGGATGGAGAGCTCACCCGCACCTTCGCCGACACTCGACCTTCTTCGAGGCGCACATCGACGAGCGTCTCCAAGGCGCCGAGGGACTTCTGAAAGATCGGGTCTTCGACGTTGCGAAGGGCTTCAGTCACTGCGTCGAGGGTGGGGGACCCCATCGAAACCTCCAGGTCAATACAACCGAAGTCCTGTAGAGCGCAGGTTTGACCTCGTCAAGGTGGACTAACTTCGGATCGCTGCCGGGGCCGGGTATGCTGCCGCGGTGTCGGTTTGGGAGCGGCGGTGGGCACTTCCACTTGCGATCTTCGCGCTGTGCGCTGGGGTTTACTGTGCGACCTCGGCGCATCGTCTGCTCCGACCCTCGCCGAACAACCACTACGTGCATCTGGCGCACGCCTGGCTCGAGGGCCGGCTGGACCTTGGGGGCGATCCGCCTGGCACCAATGACTGGGCCTGCTTCGACACCGTGTCCCGGGGGCCATGCCCGGCGGGGCAGTATCGGTTCTCGGGCCCCGACGCAGAGCGCTACCGCTGGTACGTCTCGTTTCCCCCGTTGCCAGCCATTCTCTTGTTGCCGGTCGTCGCGATTTTCGGGTTTGCCACCTTGGACGCGCTCTTCTGGGCTCTCTTTGCCGGCGCGGCGCCCGCGCTGCTGTTCATCGTTCTGCGTTTTCTGAGGGAGTCCGGGCGTAGCGGGCGATCGCCGCGAGACGATCTGCTGGTCACCACTCTTTTCGCGATCGGATCGGTCTACTACTTCGTTGCGGCGCAAGGGACAGTCTGGTTCGCTGCCCACGTGGTGGCGGCCGCCTGCGTTTGTCTGTACCTCTCGTGCTCCTTTGGCGCCCGCCGCCCTGCACTGGCGGGCCTCGCCCTCGGCCTCGCGTTCCTATCTCGGCCGGCGACCTTGTTGCTCGCGCCGTTCTTCTTGCTGGAGGCGGTGACCGCCGCGAAGCAAGAGCCCCGCGCTCCAAGTGATTCCGCATTCCGCATACTCCGCACACTCGGGACGTTTGCGGTTCCGCTCGCCGCCGCTGCAGTGTTCGCGATGTGGCACAACGCAGCACGCTTTGGAGACCCATTCGAGTTCGGGCACCGCTTTCTCCAGATACGCTGGCGATCGAGGATCGAGACCTGGGGCCTGTTCAGCACGCACTACCTGCCGAGGAACCTCACGGTCTTCTTCCTCTCGATGCCTTGGCTCATCCAATCGAGCCCTTTTGTTCGCATCAGCAGGCATGGGCTGGCGCTTTGGTTCACTAGCCCCAACCTGTTGTGGAGCCTTTGGCCAAAGAAGGCGGATACTACCGTCGTCGCACTGTGGGCAGCGGTGCTGCCCACCGCGCTCTGTACACTGCTCTACCAGAACACCGGTTGGGTTCAGTTTGGCTATCGATTCTCGCTCGATTACCTCCCACTCCTATTCGTGCTCGTCGCCCTCAGCGGACGGCGATTCGGCGTCGCATTCCTGAGCTGCGCCGCGTTTGCGATCCTCGTCAACACCTTTGGCGCCGTGACGTTCGACCGCTACCCGCAGTTCTACGACGACGACCCGACGCAGCAGGTCATCTTTCAGCCGGATTGATTGGCTTCGTCGAGCAGTTGTTGGGCAAGAGGGCTTGCCGGGCCGCTCGGTATCGTCGCGCGCTGCAGACCGGCGCGCCCCGCCTCCCGGCGTAGCGTGCGCAGTTCGTCGAGCGCGGCCTCCGTGTCGCCTCGCTTAGCGAGGATATGCGCGTAAACGAGACGGTGCGAGGCGCGAAGCGAAGGGTTGTCGTCCACTTCTTGATGGCCGAGGTGCGCTAGCGCCTGTTCGGTATCTCCCCGAACGGCCATCAGCAGAGCCTCCATTGCCACCAACCAGACCTCGATCGAGCCTTCGGTCGGCCGCCGAATCCTGTCGATTGCGCGCTGCGCCGCGTCCACGTCGTCGAGCTGGATCTCGCAAGTAGCGAGAGCTTGGTTGCGAAGGACCGACTGCGGCTCCGAAAGGGCTTCGTCGTCTAGGCTCCGCAACCGCTCGCGCGCCTCTCCCCACATGCCTGCCTGGGTGAGTGGTCCGGTCGCCATGAGCACCAGCGCAATGTACCGCTGCGGGTTGCCGCGACGCGCCTCGTCGAGAAGCCGGCCCAGCGCCGCAGCTGCCGTCGGCCGCGCATCTTCTTCTTGCAGGCGTTGGCATAGGATCGAAAGCCCGCGCACCTGGCGGAACCGTCGAGCCGAGTTGAGCAGCAAGAGCAGGCCAAGGGTCCCGCCGAGCAAGGCGGCGATGTCGTCGACTTGATCCTGCGGCATCGACGTGGCTCGGAGTGCAAAGAACGCAGCGAGTCCGATCACCAGCACCGTTAGCATGGCACCCACGAACGCCCGCAACACCGCGCCAATGGACAGGAGGCTGAACGGAACTC
>CALLDH010000126.1 GCA_937998345.1 uncultured bacterium
CGCGAACCGGTCGGCGAGGGGAAGCTCCCCACCGGCAACCGCTTCTGGAGAAACCCCAACCCAGAGCCCCTGAAGGCCGGCGTCTTCCAAAGCCCCACGAAGTCGGTCGGGGTCGAGCCCATGAACGGCTTCCTTGACGGCCGGATGCGCGTCGACCCGATCCCAGTCGAGCCCCGGTGGCGGCGACCGCAAGGCCACGATGTTCGTCCACCGCGAGAGCGGGGCTGGGGCCTCCGGTCGGCTCTGCCGCCACACCACCAGCGCGCCGAGAACGCCCACCGCCACCAACAACCAAGTCCGCTTTGCCATGCCGCTACCCTGTATCGTAAGAACCAGCATGCCCCAAGGCCCCAAGCTCCGCGCCCACCCGATGGCGAGCCCGTTCCACGTGGTCCTGGTCGAGCCCGAGATCCCGCCCAACACGGGCGCGATTGCTCGGACCTGCGGTGCGACCCAGTCGCCGCTGCATTTGGTGGGGCCCCTAGGGTTCAGCATCAATGAGCACGCGGTGCGCCGCGCGGGGCTTGACTACTGGGACCTGGTCGAGATTCATCGCCACGAATCATTCGAAGCCTTCGAAGAATCCGACCCACAACGCCGAATTCATTTGTTTTCTGCCAGCGCTGGGCGTTCGTACCTCGAGGCTGCATTCGAACCGGGGGATGCCCTGGTCTTCGGAAGAGAGTCGGTCGGACTGCCGCCGGCATTGCTGCAGGATCGGCAGAACGTCTGGGCGATCCCCACCCTCGGAGCCGTCCGGAGCCTCAACCTGAGCAATGCCGTTGGGATCGTGCTGTACGAGGCCTTGCGCCAAAATCGGGCCTTGGAGGAGACGTTTCTGGGCTAGCGGCCCGCCCGTGAATACATCTCCGCCGGGCGCGTCCGAGACATATGGCCAATTCACGCGCGATGTCTTTCCTCCCTGTGCTGCTGCTCCTGACCGGCTGCCCTGTCTATGGACCGCAACCGGTGCAGCGCGAAGTTCAAGTCTCCTGCCAGGGCGACTTCGATTGTCCCTCGGACACGTTCTGCGATTCATCCACAAACAGCTGTCTCGCCTACGATTTTGGGATCTGCCTGACGGATGGCGATTGCCCGGTTGGGAGCTATTGCGATCGGTCGGACGGCGGCTGCTACATCCCCGCCATCGCGGAGTGCCGCGCCGACGGAGACTGCTCGTCCGGTTTCGAGTGCGACTTCCGGGATAGCTGCCGGCCAGAGACCGAAGGCACCTGCCTCGCGGATGGCGATTGTGCCAACGACGCGCTCTGCGTCGAGAACCTGTGCACGGCCGTCGTCGAGACATGTCAGTTCGACTTCCAGTGCTCGGCTGGTTTCAGCTGCGCCAACAATCGCTGCCGCCTCCTTTGCGGTCCTGACACCAGCTGCCCGTCCGGCACCGCCTGCGACGACAGCCTGTGTCAGCCTGTCGTCGGCGAGTGTGTCGATAGCAGCGAGTGCTCAGACCTGAAGACCAACTGCGTCGAGGGAATCTGCCTGCGTCGCTGCGATGAAGGCTGCGACGCCACCATCGAGGTCTGCGACCCGGAGGGCTTCTGCAGGCCGCGCACCAGCCCGGACCCACAGGCGCCCTCACCTTTCTGCCGCACAGACGCGGACTGTGATGGAAGCCGGTGCGTCGAGGGGATGTGCCGCACCGAATGCGACATCACGGCGCCCGCGCCCGATGTGATCTGCGCCTCCCACGACGGCCAGGTGCCGCTCTGCGGACCCGACAACCTCTGCTACGCCGAAAGCGAGACGCAGAGCGACTGCCGCATGCAAAGCGATTGCCCTGACGGCGAGGACTGCGTCGACGGCAGGTGCCGCTAGCTCAGCTGGTGACGTAGCCGCCGGACGTCCTTGAGGACCCGATCGATCGAATGCACGGGCTCGTACCCCAACTCGGTGCGGGCCCGCGAATCGTCCACCATGCAGATGTAGCGCAGGTGGTCGAGCTCCTCTGACGGGAACGTGCTGAGCCGGAGCTTCCAAAGCTGATCGAGAGCGACCTTCGCGAGAGGCGTCGGGACCTGGCGCGGCCGGCCGCCCACTTGGCGAATCAGGTGCGAAAGCGGCATCTCCCCGGGCCCGCGGATGTTGTAGATGCCGCGCACCCCGGGCCGAAGCGCGAGCTGAATCGCGCGCACGACGTCCTTTTCATGCACGACCTGCATCATCGGGTCGAAGCCCATCACCATCACCGGCCGCTCGAGCCGCAGGTAGTTGCTGGCCGCATTGTGAACGCGGCCGACGATGTGACACGGCCGCAAGACGACCGTTTCGGTGTCCGGGTGCTTCCAGAAGAAGCTCTGCGCCAGCATGTCGAGCTCGACCAGGTCGCGCATGCCGCCGAAGTGCTGGGCGCCAAGCAAGGGCGCATCCTCGGTGAGGAACTGAGGGTTGTTCGGCTGCGGGCCGTACACGTTGGCGCCCGAGAGCACCACGAGTTTCGGCACCTCGTACTGGGACATGTAGTCGAGCAGCTTTTGAAAGGCGACGATGTTCCAGGAGTGCCGCTCGCGATCGCTGCGCCGCGGGTCGTGAAGGACGCCGAGGTGTACGACGGCACGAATGTTGCGGCCGCGGAAGATGTCTTTCATCTTCTTGCGCCGCATGTCGACCTGGTGATGGACGATGTCCTTTGGCCGATCGTCAAACGGGCGTCGATCGACACCCACCACTTGGTCGGTCCGGTGGAGCTCCCGCGCGAGGAGCTTGCCGAGGCGCCCACACACGCCAGTGACCAGCACGGCCCCTTCGGTGGCGGCCTTGGGAAACTCTTGCGTAATCGGCTGAGGTTGCTGAACCCGCTCGAGCGGCTTCGGTGACTCGGTCACGTGTCCGAACACGCCACGCGCGACCGGCGCCCTGGCCGAGGGGCGCTCACGAACAGGCTCCCGCCCGCGGCGTGCGCTCGGCTTGTGGCGGCGTGTGATTTGTGGATTGGGCATCGGCTAATGGGTTACTTCGTTTCGGTCAGATGAACACGCCCTTACGCTCGCGCAGGCCGCGGTTCACCATGCTCTGTATCGTGCTCTTCACGAGCCAAACTTTTTCTTCGATTGCAGAATCGTCGTCGTCGGGATCTCCGCTGAATCGGAAGGGCTCCCCGAAGTAGAGACGGTACTTGGTCGGCAACGGGGCGATCATTCCGAAGAACAGCTGGGGCATCACTGGAAACGCCGGCATGTTCAGCAGACGCGCCAAGGGCTTGAAGTCTGCGATGGACGGGTACTGCTCTTCCCCGCCGATGACGGCCACCGGGACGATCGGCGTGCCGGTTTCGATCGCGAGCCGCACGAACCCGAGGCCGAAGTCGGTCAGCTGATAGCGCTGGTCAAACGTCTTGCTGATGCCGCGAGCGCCCTCAGGGAACACGATCAGGCTTTCTTCCTGCTGAAGCAGGCGCCGGGCGTTCTCCGGGGAGCCGACGACCTGGCCGAGCCTCGGGTAGAGAGTCGAAATGAAAGGCAGCTCCGCGGTCCATGTTTCGACCATGCTACGGGGGAAACGTGGCGGATCTGCGTCGAGCATCATGGCACTGCCGATCATCACCGCGTCCAGAGGCAGCTGGCCCGAATGGTTCGCCACGATGAGCACCCTGCCCTGCGGAACCCGGTTGATGCCGAAGACCTGCGTCCGGAAATAGCGCCGGTGCAGGAGGGCCGCCATCGCTAGCGCATAGCGGCTCGTCTCGGGGTCGAAGCCGAACGGATCGTGGCCGACCTCGTTGAGATGGGTCTTGATGCCGGCGATGCGCGCGTCGAGATCCTGCCCGACCACGTCTTCGGCAAGTCGGACGACCCGGTCGCCGACGGATCGGAGCGCCTGCCGCAGGGGGGACTCCCCCAGCAGCCGAGTCCGGCGCCAGCCAGCGAATGGCACGATGGAGCCCCCTTGCGCCATGGGACCATCGTGGAGACAGAAGCCGCAGGCGTCAATTGGAAACCGCGCAACATGCGCGCAACATCACCGCTTCACGGGGCCGGTCAGACAGGTCATGCTTCGCCCATGGGCATCGAGTTCGACATCGATCGTATTGGCGGAGTGAAGGGGCTGCGCGCGTTGGAAGATCTCGTGCGTCGCGCAGGGGACGCCGCGTTGAAGCATTTTCAACGAGGAGTCGTGCCTGAAAAAAAACCCGACCGGAGCCCGGTCACCGTTGCCGATCGCGAGGCCGAGCAGATCATTCGCGACCACGTGCTCTCGGCCTACCCAGAGGCAGGCTTCCTCGGGGAGGAGACCGGGAGTCATGGCGACGGCAAGGGGATTCGATTCATCGTCGATCCGATCGACGGAACACGCGCCTTCGTCCGGGGTTGGGCGACCTGGTCGGTGCTCCTGGGCATCGAGGCCGAAGGGGTTCCGGTCGCGGGCTTAGCGTACATGCCAGCGGACGATGATTTCTTTGCGGCCGTTCAGGGTAACGGCACGACGCACAATGGCACGCAGGTACGTGTATCGAAGCTGGGGCCGCTGGCCGACGCCACGGTCACCCATGGTGGGCTACAACAGTTCACGATGACGGGGGTCGGAGAGGCGCTCATTCGCCTGGCCGGTGCGTGCGATATCGCTCGCGGCTGCCCGGATTTCGACGGGTACAGGCAGGTTCTTCTGGGGCGTTCGGACGCTATGGTCGACCCTGGGGTGCAGCCCTATGATGTCTGTGCGCCTGCGATCTTGATTCGCGAGGCGGGCGGGAGGTTCACCTCCCTTCAGGGCGAAGAGACGATCTACGGCGGTGGCGCGATCGCGAGCAATGGCGTCATCCATGACGAATTGGTCGCAGCTCTGTCGTCAGCTCCTTACCGATAATCGAGCAAACCGACTGACCGATGTAACGGCTTGCGTTTGGGCGCGTCTTGCGGAAGGTTCCTCTGCTCGAACCTCAGGAGAGAAGTATGACGAAACCAGTACGGCGAGCAGGGGTCATCGGAGCGGGCGTTATGGGCAGCGGCATCATGGCGCACTTCGCGAACGCCGGAGTCGACGTGGTGATGCTCGACATCGTGCCCCCGGGGCTGAGCGATGCAGACGCCAAGAATCCCGCCAAGCGGAACCAGTTTTCGGCGGGGGGCCTGAAGGGCGCCCTCAAGGCAAAGCCCGCGGCGTTCTTCCATCCGAACTACGCGAAGCGCGTGACGATTGGAAACCTCGAGGACAACATCGACCTGCTCAAGGGGTGCGACCTCGTGATCGAGGCGATCATCGAGAACATCGACATCAAGCGAAGCCTGCTCGAGAAGCTGGAGAACACGCTCGACGAAGGTACTGTCGTCGCGTCGAACACCTCCGGGCTCCGGATCGCCGACATGCTTCTGGGGCGGGGCGATTCGTTCCGCAAGAACTTCCTCGTGATGCATTTCTTCAATCCCGTTCGGTACATGAAGCTCCTCGAGCTCGTCGCCGGCGAGGAGACCGATCCCGCCGTCATGGAGCGCATGAAGGTCTTCGGGGAGAATCAACTCGGCAAGGGCATCGTCGTCGGCAAAGACACGCCCAATTTCGTCGGCAACCGCATCGGCTGCTACTCGATGTCGCTCACGATGAACGAGATGACGGCCGCCGGCCTCACGCCGGAGGATGTAGACGCGATCACCGGACCGCCCATGGGTCACCCAAAGAGCGCGAGCTTCCGCACGGCCGACATGGTTGGCCTCGACACCTTCAAGCACGTTTCGGACAACTGCTACGCAGCCCTGGTCGACGACCCGGAGCGCGACGTCTTCAAGCCACCGCACTACCTGGACGCGATGGTCGAGCGGAAGATCCTCGGCAACAAGACACGCGGCGGCTTCTACAAGCGCACCAAGGAAGGCATTCAGACCTTCGATCCGGTCAAGCTCGAGTACCGGGCCAAGGCTGGCGACGCCGACATCAAGAAGTTCTGCAAGAGCCTCAAGGGTTCGCCGGCCGCCCGCGTGAAGGCGCTCGTCGAGAACGACGGCCCCGCGGGCAAGTTCGCTTGGACGGTGCTGTCGCGCACGCTTGCCTACTCCGCGACGATGATCGGCGAGATCACCGACGACGTCGAGGCCGTCGATAATGCGATGCAGTGGGGCTACAACTGGGA
>CALLDH010000127.1 GCA_937998345.1 uncultured bacterium
CCTCTCCACCGTGGGCTGCGCCGGCTTTGGCGTCCAACAGGGGTCGAGCCTCACGGCGCAGTTCCAAAATGAACGCGGCTTCGACAACCTTTGGACGTCCAGCGAAGAGACGCCCACGCCTGGGATCGAGGCACCACTCTACGCAGACCAGGGTCTCGGAGATTTGTGGAGCCCCCGGGAGAACGGGCAGGAGGCCGAGGCCAGCGGCGGCGAAACGGGTTTTTACGTGACCCAGCGGCTCGGAAACCTTTGGAACTCGTCCATGTGAGAGGAACCAAATTTACAAACTGTTAAGTTGCAGGGCCGGAGTGATAAGTTTACATTATGTAAATCATGACGCTGCTTGTCGATGCCCAAGAAGATCTGGCCCCGCCCAAGCCCATGCCCCGGCACAAGGGGCACTGGCTCTGGGGCGGCACTTTCGATTTCAAGCGAAATCCGGCCGAGTTCTTGCTCGAAGCACACGAGGAATACGGCGACGTGTTCGTGACCCGGGTGCTCACCGGTTCGTCGTACTTCATTCGTGATCCAGAAGTCGTCAATGCGATCAACGTCACGCACGCGAAGCACATCTACAAGCCAAAGGTGGTGAAACAGATGTGGAAGCCGTTTCTCGGGAACGGGCTGGTGCCAAACGATGGTGAGTCGTGGAAGCGCCAACACAAGTTGATCATGCCCGGCTTCCACAAGATGCGCGTCGACGCCTACGCGCCCACAATGGGCGACTACACGCGCGACATGATTCGCGCTTGGAAAGATGGTGAGCAACGCGATTTTCGAGACGAGATGGTGCAGCTCACGCTCCGCATCGTTGCGAAGACCCTGTTCGACACGGATCTCGCGCACGATTCCGAGACCGTGCACGATGCGATGCAAGCCATCATGGAGGCGCTGATCGACCACGCGCAAACGCCGATCCCCGCACCACGATGGTGGCCTTCGGAGCGCAACCGGCGAATGGTTCGCTCGCTCGACGCGATGGATGGCGTCATCGAACGCCTGGTCGCTTCCCGGCGCCAACAGCAGAAGGATCGTGGTGACCTCATGTCGCACATCGTGTTTGCCACTGATGAAGAGGGGAGCATGTCCGCCCAGCAAATGCGCGACGAGCTGATGACGCTCATTTTTGCGGGCCACGAGACCACGGCGCACACTCTCACCTGGGCCTGGTATCTACTGGCGACCCACCGCGACAAGCTGGCGAAGGCGCAGCGAGAGATCGACGAGACCATCGGCGACAGGTCGATCGGCGTCGATGACTTGCGAAACCTGCCGTACCTCGAAATGTGCCTCAAAGAATCGCTTCGCCGTCTCCCCGCGGTGTGGATCTACGGCCGCGAGGCGCAGACGGATCTCAATCTCGCCGGCTACTTCTTCCCGAAGGGCTCGATCCTCGCGGTCAGCCCTCTGGCCACGGGGCGCAACGCCAAGTACTTCGACAAGCCCTTGGAGTACCGGCCCGAGCGCTGGACCCGCGATTTTGAGCGCCAGCTCCCGAAGGGGGCGTACGTGCCATTCGCCGCGGGCCCCCGGGTTTGCCTCGGGAAGCAATTCGCGATGATGGAGATGCGCCTCATCCTCGGCACGCTGATCCAGAACGTGGACGTCAACCTCCTCGAGGGCTTCGAGCCCGATATCGTTCCCCAGATATCGCTGAATCCGGGCGAGCGCGGCATGCAGATGAAGGTCCACTTCCGTGATGGAGCGCCGGTCTTGACCGGCGACCACAGCCGGCCGCAGGAGGCTTCCAGCCCGCACGCGGCCTGAGCCTAGCGTCGAGTGTTCACGCCATGAATCAGGACTGCGGGTGCCGGCGGTCGAGTATTCTCGCATTCGAGCATGGGGGAATCGTTGGGTTTTCATCGGCGAATAGCAATATTGTTAGAATTTTGCAGTATTAATACTTGACGCAGTGCGTTGCCGCACCCATGCTGGTGTGTATCAGGAACCCGAGTGGCCTGCCCCAGCACGTGGCTCGCGGGACCGGATCGGGGGTTTCCCATGGACACTGCATTGCTCGTCGTCATCATGTCTCTCGTCGCGCTTCACGTCGCTGCCCTTGCCGGTGGCGGCCTGGCGCTGTTCGTGATGCGCCTTCTAGGTCGTGGGCCCGAGAGTATCTCCGGCACCGAGGGCCGAGAGTCGATTCCCTGAGCCCAGTGGGCCTGCGCCGCCTGGCCTAGGTCAGCACCAGGAGGCCTGGTGCTCCGGCTGTTCTAGGAGCTCGCGCAGGTTTGCCGAGACGACCCGATAGCCGACGTTGCCGTAGAGCTTCTGCCTACCCTGGTTGAGGTAATAGGTCGGACTACCTTCGATCTTGTTTTCGTCGCGCAGCTCGATGTCGCGGCACATCTCGGCCATCGCTTCGCCGGAGCTCAGCTTAGCTTCGATGGCGTCGGTCGGTAGTCCGACCTGACGGAGCACGTCCAGAAGCACCTGGCGGTCGGAGATGTCCCGCGCGTGCTCGAAGAAGGCCGAGCGAATCTGCCAGGTCGCCTCCTCGAAGAGGGTGCGTCCACCGAGGTCCCCGCGGCGCGCCGCGTCGATGACTCCTTCCTGGGTGAGTAGTCGCGCCGCACAGAGTACTTCGTGCGCCGCCGAGGAAGTCGTTGGCGCGACTTTGCTCCAGACGCGCGCGTTCACCGTGACGTGCGGGAAACCCTCGGCGACCTTCCGAACGTGTTCCCCGAACCCCGCGTATCCGCCTCGGTCCTTTCGACCTTCGGCGATGCGATGGCGAGTGGCGCCGAAAATGGGGATGAAGCGGTATTCCAGCTCGACCGAGGAGCCGAACTCCTTGCGCACCTCGTCCAAGCGAACCTCGGCAACGTAGGCCCAAATGCACAAAACATCGGAAACGTAGGAGATGTGGAGCGTCATTCGAACACCACGTAGGCAATGCCTGCGATGAAGAGAAGCGCGAAGACGACCAGCCACTGGCGCCAGATGTCGCTTTGAAGCGCGGAGTCGTCGGCCGGCTCTACGGCTTCGGTTCGGCTGCACTTCGGACAGCGAGGATCGTCGCCGGCTTCTTTGGGGACGAACTCATGGTCGCAATCGGCGCAGATGTAGTGTGCCGACACGGCGCTCACCACTGCCCGATGCCGCCCAGGTCGTGAACGTTCGCGAAGCCTTTGCTTTCGAGCAATCGCTTTGCCATCGCACTGCGGTTGCCGCTTTGGCAGTAGACGACGATCTGACCCGTCTTGTCGCCTAGCTCGTCGAGCCGTCCGCTGAGCTCCTGAACCGGGATGCTGATGGCGCCTTCGATGTGCCCCCCGGAGAACTCCCCGGGGCTGCGAACGTCGAGAAGGATCGCCCCCTTCGTGACGAGCTCGCGCGCCTCGCCTCCCGAGATTCGTACCGCCGAGAAACGCATGTAGAGCACGGCCGCAACGATGATGACCAAGACGACCAAGATGAGCTTTGAAAGCATGGGCCCAAGGATAGTCGCGCGACGTGGGCGCGCCAGAGGCCGGACGCAAAGGCGGCATCAGGGCGAAAAGCGCGCTAGACCTGCCGCATGAGCGAGCCGAAGGGCAAGGCCGAAGGCCAAGAGAACGCGCCCAACTTCATCCACGACCTGGTTGAAGCCGACATCCGCGAAGGGAAGCACGGCGGCCAGGTCGTGACGCGGTTTCCCCCCGAGCCCAACGGCTATCTGCACATCGGGCACGCCAAGTCGATCTGTTTGAACTTCACGACTGCGGAGCTCTCCGGTCAGGGGCGCTGCCATCTTCGCTTCGACGACACGAATCCGGAGGCTGAGGATACCGAGTACGTGGAGTCGATTCGCGAAGACGTGCGATGGCTCGGATTTGATTGGGGGAGCCATGAATACTTCGCGTCAGACTACTTCGAGCGGCTCTACGATTGTGCGGTGGACCTGGTCAAGCGTGGGTTCGCGTATGTCGATAGTCAGAGCCCCGAAGAGATCCGCGAGGGCCGCGGTGACTTTTACAGGCCCGGGGTGAACGGTCCGTTTCGGGATCGAAGCGTCGAGGAAAATCTGGACCTGCTGGCTCGGATGCGAGCCGGCGAGTTCGACGAGGGCGCTCACGTATTGCGCGCGAAGATCGACATGGCGTCCAAGGACGTCAACCTTCGCGATCCGCTCATGTACCGCATTCGCAAAGTGACGCATCACCGCACTGGCGACGACTGGTGCATCTACCCGATGTACGACTACGCGCATCCGATGTCGGATGCGTTCGAGGGGATCACCCACTCCGTCTGTACATTGGAGTTCGCGCACCACAATCCGCTCTACCAGTGGTTCGTGTCGCACTTCGACTTCGACCCGATGCCTTGGCAATACGAGTTCGCGCGCTTGAACCTAACCTACACGGTGATGAGCAAGCGCCTGCTCAAACGGCTCGTCGAGGAAGCGCGCGTCAGCGGCTGGGATGACCCCCGGATGCCTACGGTAGCCGGGATGCGCCGTCGCGGGTACACGCCTGCAGCGATTCGCCGCTTTGCGGAGCGCATCGGCGTGTCGCGGCGAGACAGCGTCGTCGATGTCGGGCTCCTCGAGCATGCTCTTCGCGAAGATCTCAATGTCACCTCGCCGCGAACCATGGCGGTTCTGCGGCCGTTGAAGCTGGTGATCGAGAACTTCCCCGAAGATGAAGAGGTCGAGCTCGTCGCGCCCTTCAGCCCGAACGACGAGAGCTTCGGATCGCGAACACTCCACCTCACGCGCGAGGTGTTCATCGAACGCGACGACTTCATGGAAGAGCCGGTCAAAAAGTGGTTCCGCCTCGCGCCCGGCAAGGAGGTCCGCTTGCGGTATGGCGCGCTGGTTACCTGCAACGAAGTCGTCAAAGACGACGCGGGCAACGTCGTCGAGCTCCGCTGCACCTGGGACCCGGAGTCCAAAGGCGGCAACGCCCCGGATGGACGCAAGGTGCGCGGCACGATCCACTGGGTCAGCGCGAAATACGCGGTCGATGCCGAGGTGCGCCTCTACGACCGCCTCTTCAACGATGAAAACCCACTCGACGAAGCACACGAAGGCGACTTCACCGATCGCATCAACCCGTCCTCTCTGGAAGTACTACCACACGCGAAGCTCGAGCCCAGCCTAGCCGCTCGCGGCCCCGGCGAAAGGGTCCAGTTCGAACGCCTAGGCTACTTCGTCGTCGACCCCGACAGCACCCGAGCCCACCCCGTCTACAACCGCACCATCCAACTCAAAGACTCCTGGTCCAAACAAGCCAAACGAAATTAAAGGGGACAGTCCCCTTTTTCAAAGGGTTAAGAGTTGACGAATGCCAGCACCTCATCACTCCGCCTCGATGCGGCGTGTCAGCTCTTCATGCCACCATTGAATCGGCGCTTCTTCGATGCCGTAGGTGAGAAACTCGTTGGCACCGCTCCTGAGCCCTTTCTGAATCTGCTCGCAAACCCACAAGTCCTCGCCTTTGAATACGCCGTTCTGGATCAGCTCATAGTTGACCTCCCAATGCTCGCGCGCCTTTTCGGTTGTGGGCGCCTCGGGGATGATCAAGTCGTGCTCCCAATAGATTTCATCGAGGGCAGTTGGGTACGCCGTCGCGCGGCTCACGAAACCGGGCTGCGCCACGAAGATCGTATTGGGGAAAATGACGTACGTCGGTGTGGCGATGTCGCGAATGTCATCGATGGACCCGCTCGCCGCAGCTTCGAGAAAACCACCGCGGCCGACAATCGCGCGAACATGCGGACCGGTGAGCTCGGAGTAGCTCCGATGGTCCTTGAAGTAGGGCCCGACGGTCTTATGGTGGAGATGCCGCACATGGTAGCCATCGAGAAAGGCTTCCATGACGATCTTCCAGTTCGTGCGCGCTGTCGTGGTGGCGCGCCGGAATACGACGTGGCTCTCCAGGTTCAAGGGACCGAGATCCGGTTGCAGGGGGTCGAGAAACGCATCGAAGTCGTACTCCGCCGCAGGGCTGGCGACGACCCACACGAAGCCGAAGCGTTCTGTCACAGGCAGCGAGATCAAGTTGTACTCGTTCCTATCGAGCGTCGGAAACAGCTCCTGCCTCGGCACGTCGAGTAGCTTGCCCTCGATGTCATACGTCCAGCCGTGGTAGCGGCAATGAAAGCCTTTTCGCAACTTGCAGAAACCGGATTCCTCCACGAGGCGCGTCCCACGATGCCGGCACACATTGAGCATCGCGTGGAGCTCGCCTTCACGGTCCCGAGTCACCATGATGGGAACGCCGAGTGCATCGTGTACCAGACAGGATCTGGCCGTTTGGAGCTGAGACACATGCGCGACGGCCATGGGAAGCGCGCGCAGTAGACGGCGCTCAGCCTGGAGCTGGAGTTCATCGGTGTAGGCGGCGGCGGGCATCTGGAAGTCCGTCAGCCCAGGGTCCAACCCGCCTTCGTACACGCGCACGAGTTTCTGGAGCAGGTGTTCGTAGATCGGCGGATTCTTCATGTCGTCTCCGGGATCGGGACAGGACGCCTCTTTCAGTACCACATGCGCATCCGCACCTGCGGGGAAAGCTCTGTTATGCTCGCGCCCGCGATGCGCATCTTCATCACGGTCATGGCGCTCATCGTCCTTGCTGGCGTCGGGTCCGCAACCTGGCTCATGACACGCCAACCTAGCGTAGCGCAGGCGGCTCGCATTGCCGCGGTGCTCGAGAGCACGGCCCCTCCCGGCGAACCTGCTGCATTTGCGCATTGCGCGTCGTGCCATTTGCACGACGGGAGCGGGAGGCCCGACGGTTCGATACCGCGACTCACAGGACAACGGCGCTCGGTGTTGGAGAACAAGCTCTATCGTTTGCGGGCCGGGATCTTGCGCATGCCCGTCATGGACCCATTCGCGCGAACATTGGTACCCAGTGAGATCGCCCAAATCGCCGAGTACCTATCTGACCTGCCTGCGGCGGCGGCGCCGAGCGACGCCACTGAAGAGGAACGAGCCCAGGGAGCCTTGCTTTACGCGGAGCATTGCGCCTCTTGCCACGGGGCGAACGGAGAAGGCCAAGATGAACTGTTCGCGTCGCGGCTGTGCGGCCAGTACGCCGGCTACCTCAACCGCCGGCTCGCAGAGGTTGCAGCAGGGACCCGGGGCGATGCCGATGCGGTCATGCAAGACGCGATCGATGCGGTGCCAGTCGATGACCTTCGCGCCATCGTGGCCTGGCTGGCGGCCGGGAACGGATGCACGTCGCCATGAGTGATCGGCTTGGGCGCAGACGATTCGTGCGATTGAGTGGGGGTGCTGCGGTCGCGGCCTCGCTCGGTTCACCGGGTTTGGTTCGCGCCGCCGCGGGGGAAGCTACCGGTCCTGCCGCGCGGCATGTCAACGTGATCATCATCGGTGCGGGGCTCTCGGGTCTGATGGCGGGCCGCGAGCTACGCCGGCGCGGAGTGGATTCGTTTCTCGTGCTCGAGGCAAGCGATCGCGTAGGCGGACGCACGCTCAACATGCCCATTGGCGGCGGGCATATCGTGGAGGTCGGCGGGGAGTGGATCGGTCCTGGCCAGGACAGCGTGGCTGCCTTGATCGGCGAGCTCGGCATCGGCTCCTTCGATGCCTACTACGAAGGCGACACCACGTACGACATCGAAGGCGCGATCTCTCGCGGTTTTTTGCCGCACGTCAGTCTCGCCGAAGCCGCCGACTTCGCGAAGGTCGCCTGGCAGCTCGACCGTCTCTGCAAGAAGATGCCGGTTGGTGAACCATGGCGCATGGATGGCGCCGCTAGCCTCGATCGCACGACGCTCGGGGATTGGCTCCGCGAGCACGCAGCGACGAGCTTCACGCCGTCGGTTTTCCGTTTGATCACCCGCGCGGTCTGGGCCGGCTATCCGGAGCGCATTTCGCTGCTTTGGGTCTTGCACTACCTGCGCGCGGCCGGTGGCTTGTTGCCAGTGATCCTCAACGACGGAGGTGCTCAGGATCAACGAATCGTTGGTGGTTCTCAAATCATCTCGGAGCGCATGGCGTCCCAACTCGGAGATCGTGTCCTTCTCCGCCGACCCGCTCTTCGCATCGAAGACCATGACCCGAAACGCATGCGCGTGATGACCCCAGTCGAAACCTTCACCGCCGATCGAGTCATCGTCGCGATGGCGCCCGCCGACACCCTGCGAATCGAGTTCACGCCGGCACTGCCGAAGCCGCGCCAGGATTTGGCCGCTGGCTGGGCTCGCCTACCTCGCTTGCCCTTGGTCAAAGCCGCCGTGTTGTATGAGAGCCCATTCTGGCGTGCGGACGGTCTCAACGGCGCGATGCAGAGCGACCGGAGCCCGATTCAGCTCGTCTTCGACAACTCACCCGAAGATGGCTCGATGGGTGTTCTCAGCTGCTTCCTCTCGGTCGTGGAGTGCCCTCATCTCGCAGACCGCAAGGCCCGCGAGGAAGGGTTGCGAGACGAGCTCGCACGCTACTTCGGTTCAACAGCCCTCGACGCGACCGGCTACGTCGAAAAGGACTGGGCTGCCGACCCCTGGAGCACTGGTTGTATCAGCCCGCTGACACCCGGTGTCCTCACCGCCGCCGGCGAGTATTTGCGCAAGTCCACGGGCCGAATTTTTTGGGCCGGCACCGAGAGCGCCAAGCGCTGGTGCGGCTACATGGACGGGGCGATTTCGGCGGGTGCGAGGGCCGCAAGCGAAGTTCACGCCTCGTTGAAGGCTTAACGCAGCGCGATCGCACTCGAGATCCAACGGCGCGACTCGATCGGATCGATGACCGCATCGATTTCGAAGTGGGCGGCCATGTTCACTGCCTTTCCGCGCTCATAGAGTTTGTCCACCATCTGCTGGAACATTTCGTCGCGCGCATCGGGGTCGCTGATCGACTCGAGCTCCTTGCGAAAGCCCAGTTTGACCGCGCCTTCGAGGCCCATGCCTCCGAACTCACCCGTTGGCCAGGCAATCGTGAAAACGGGGGCTCTAAAGCTGCCCCCGGCCATCGATTGCGCGCCGAGACCGTACCCTTTTCGTAGAACAATCGTGCAGAACGGAACGTTTAGTGAGGCCCCGGTGGTGAAAAGCTTCGCGGCCCGTTTCACGAGGCCCGTCTCTTCAGCCTCCGGACCCACCATGAATCCCGGTGTGTCACACAGAAACACGAGCGGAATGCCGAACGTGCTGCAGACGCGCATGAAGTTGCTCGCCTTGTCCGCGGCCTCTCCGTCGATCGCGCCTCCGAGGTGCATCGGGTTGTTCGCGATGATGCCGACCGGCTCGCCGTCCATTCGGGCTAGCGCGGTCACCATGCCAGGGCCGAAACCTCCCGTGAGCTCGAGCACCGAGTCTGTGTCTGCCAAGGTTTCGATTACTTTGCGCACGTCATACACACGGAGACGATTCTCCGGGATCGCCGAGCGAAGCAGGCGTTGGTCTGCGCACTCCCAATCGGGGAGGGCGCCCTGGAAGTACGAGAGGTATTTCTTCGCCGCTGCGACTGCTTCGGCGTCGTCGTCGACGAGCACGTCGATGACACCATTGCGATACTGAGATGCCGAGGGCCCGATTTCCTCGGGTGCAAACACGCCCAGACCCCCACCTTCGATCATGGCAGGGCCGCCCATGCCGATGTTCGAGGCCTTGGTGGCGATCACGACGTCGCAGCAACCGAGGAGCGCCGCGTTGCCCGCGAAGCACCGGCCCGAGTTGACGCCAACCAACGGCACCTTCCCCGAAAGCTCGGCGAAGTATTGAAACGCACGGCAGTCGAGGCCCGCGACGATTGCGTGATCAGTGTCGCCGGGGCGGCCACCTCCTCCCTCCGAGAACAGGACGACAGGAAGCGCACGCTGCTCCGCGAGCTCGAACATGCGGTCCTTCTTCAGGTGATTCATCGTGCCCTGAGTGCCGGCAAGCACCGTGTAGTCATAGGACATCGCCACGCACTGCGTGCCTGCGTCGCCGAAGACGTCGCCGTTTACGCGTCCGATCCCTGCGACCATGCCGTCGGCCGGTGTGCGGCGGATCAATTCTTCGATCGGCCGGCGCCTCCGCTGAGCGGCGATCACCAGTGCGCCGTACTCGACGAGCGTTCCCTCGTCGATGAGGTCGGTGATATTCTCGCGCGCACTGCGCTGCCCCGTCTTGCGACGCTTCGCGAGTGCATCTGGCCGGTTCTCATCGAGTCCAAAAGCATGCCGCTCGCCCACTTCGGCGAGGTCAGCGCGTATCTGGTCGAGCGAAGGTCTCTCGTCCTCGTCCACCGCAGCCTCCCCGTGCTCCGCCGGTCGCAACAGCATCAACGGGTCTCCGGCCGCTACCATTCCGTCGGGGCGAACCAGAATCCGCTCGACGATGCCGCTCTGCTCGGCGGTGACGATGTGTTCCATCTTCATCGCCTCGAGGATCACGAGCGTTTGGCCCGGCGAAACCACTTGGCCGATTTCGGTTCGGATGCTGACCACCAGCGCCTGCATGGGCGCCCGAACCTCGAAGCTATCGACCATCCCCTCCTGATAGCAGCTTCCGGCAACGAATTAACCCTTTGAAAAAGGGGACTGTCCCCTTTTTCGGGGGGCTTGGGTTAAGGTGTGCGGATGGAGCGCACGGAGAAGAATGTTCGGTTGGGGATGACTCTGCCGGTGGGTGGGGCGGATCACGCGGTGGGGCTTGCTAGGACGGCCAGAGAGCGTGGGTACGACGAGATTTGGATGGCGGAGGTCAATGGGGGGGACTCGTACGCCCTCGCTGGGGCGGTCGCGCAGGGCGTGCCCGGGATGCGTATCGGGACCGCGGTGGTTCCCGCGCAGACGCGGACGCCGATGATGCATGCCATGGCAGCGATGACGCTGAGCCAGCTGACCGAGGGCAACTTCATCCTCGGGATTGGGCTTTCGTCCCCGAATATCGTGCGTGATTGGGCGGGCCAGCCCTTCAACAAGCCGGTCACGCGCATGCGCGAGCACATCGAAGTGCTGCGACAAATGCTGAGGGGCGCGAAGACGACGTACGAAGGCAGGACGCTCTCGGTGAAAGGGTTTCGTCTCGGTGGCGCGACGGTCGGCGAGGTGCCGATCTATCTCGGTGCGCTCAATAAGCGAATGTTGCGATTGACAGGCGCCCTTTGCGATGGCGTCTGCCTCAACATGGTGCCCGAGTCTGCGCTCTGCCAGGTCCTGGGCGAGGTACGCGCTGGCGCCGAAGAAGCAGGCCGTGATCCGAACGCCATCGAGGTCGTGGCTCGGCTGCACGTGGTGATGGCGGATGACCCGGCCATGGGACGGAATCTGATCCGGACGGTCTTTGGCGCGTACGCGGCGACCCCCGGCTACAACAAGTGCTTCGAATGGATCGGCTTTGGAGACGAGGCCCGGCAGATCCGCGAAGCGTTTGCCGAGGGTGACCGGGCCGGTGTCGCCATGGGGGTCACCGACCGGCTCTGCGACGCGATGGCTGTCGTGGGCGATCGCGAGACAGTTCGGGCGCGAATTCGCGCCTACGCAGAGATGGGCGTCGATGTTTGTGTGGTCAATCCCATCGCCGACTCCTCAGCGGTCCCGCAGGTGCTCGAGGAGATTTCGGGCTGCCTCGACGGCCTGGACCTCCGGAATAGCGGCGTCATGCGCGCTACCGCGTGAGGGCTCTTGAGGGAGGGGCCGGTTCGTGCTCTCGTGGAGGATGCGTCGCTTCTTTCTCCTGTTGCCTCTGTTGCTGATTGGTTTGCTAGTCAGCGGCGATTCGTTCACCAGTGGGGCCAGCGCGGAGGCTAGTCCCGAGCCTGAGCACCAGCTTCGAATCGCGACCCTGGCGCCCAGGCAATCCGGGCTCGGCAAGGCGTTTCAACAGATCCGCAAGGAGCTCAAGGAGCGTACCGGGGGGCAAGTCAATCTCAAGATGTACGACGGCGGCGTCGCCGGCGACGAGTTGACCGTCGTTCGAACAATGCGCGTGGGTCAGCTCGACGGCGCGTTGTTGACGTCGACAGGCCTCGGTGCGCTCGTCCCGCAGGTGCTGGTTCTGCAGGCGCCAGGGCTAATCACCAGCTACCCCGCGCTCGACGACGTTCGCGACAAGCTCGGCCCCGATCTCGAATCGCTCTTCGACAAAGCCGGCTACGCGCTGATCTCCTGGGGAGATTCTGGCCAGATCCGGATCTTCTCCAAGCACAAGATCCAACATCCCGATGACCTACGAAATGTCCGACCCTGGGTCTGGCGTGGCTCTCCGACGATGCGGTCGTTCATCGAAGCCGCTGGGGCCAACGGCGTGACGATGGGGCTGCCCGAGGTCTTCTCCGCCCTTCAGACCGGGATGGTAGACACGGTGATCGCATCGTCGATCGGCGTCCTTGCCTTCCAATGGCACACGCGGCTCAAGACGATGACCAAGCCCCCAGGCGGGATCGTAGTCGGCGCTTACGTCATCAAGAAGGACCGGCTCGCCCTGCTTCCGAAAGAGGCCCAGGATTACATTCGGCAAGGCGCGATCGATAATGCGGCGGCGTTCCGCGAAAGTGGGCGAAAGCTCGACGAGGAGGCAAGCGAGGCGCTCGCTAGCCGACTCAAGTCCGTCAACCTTTGGCGTAACCAGCATGCCTGGCAGGCGGTTCAGCGTGAGGCTCGGGCCTCGCTCGCAGGGCGGCTGTATTCGAAGTCCTTGCTGATCCGGGTGCAGGAGATTGTGGGCAAGAACTACTGATGAGTACGATGCTTAGACTGTGTGCTGTATTGCTTCTGTCGAACGCAGGCGCGTTCGGTTGCGGCGACGATGCCGCCGGTAACATGGTGCTTGAGCCGGGCCCGACCTGCATCGCGTTCTGCGACAAGGCGGCGGCCGAATGTGGGGTCTACGCCGCTGACGAAGCCGCGTGTGCGCAAAGTTGCGAGCAAGACTTGGCAGGAGGGCAAGCGGCGTCAGAAGCTTGCGGCGACGCGATCGAGGTGGCGCTTCAGTGCGCCACCGAGCTCGACTGCCAGGAGATCATCGACCGGCTCAATGGGGAACCGATCGAGCTGTATCCATGTCGGTCCGAGGTCGAGGACGTCGATGAAATCTGCCTGCTGAACTAGAAGAGGGCGCTGCACGATGCGGGCGGGCCCGTTGACGCAAAAACCCGCGAGCCGAAGCTAGCGGGTCCCTGCGGATTCGAGCCTTAGGAGCTCGGCCTACCCCACTACGGGATCGTGAGGCAGACCTGACCTGAGGTCGCTTCTGGCGTGAGGATCGGATCCTCCAAGTTGATGTCTATCTGATTGGCCGGTTCGCACGCGAACACCACGTCGAGGACGAATGGATCCGTGATCTTCAAGCCGAAGGTGATTCCCGTCGAGAGGTTGAAACATGCCTCGGTGCCACTTGCTGCAAACGTGTAGGTTCCGTTGTTGGGCACGAAAGGAAGTGGGAATGGTCCCTTAATGCCGTTGTTGTTCGGATCCGAGGTCAAGTCCAGCTCGATCTCGGGCAAGGTCACGATGACGTCCGGCCCGGTCGCACCCGAAAGTGCGGTGACTGGAAGGGTGGCTCCTGGCAGGACCTCTGCGGTGTTGAGGGGGCCCACCACGCCTTCGGCGCCCTCGATGAACGCTTCGCTCACGACAAAGAAACCGTCGAAGCCTACGTCGAACGCGCCGCCTCCTGTGGTTGCCTCGTCCGGAGCGACCTCCAAAACGGCCGCGAATCCAAACGTGTTGCCGAGAGCCTGACAACCATAGTCGCAGTCCACGAGGCTGGCGGGGTCGCTACAGGTGGGGTCGCCTTCAGCCTCTCCGTCGCAACACGCGCACGAGTTCGAGAACTCTGCAGTGCTCGGAATACAGCCTTCAGCTGCACCGCCGGTACCGCCACCGCCGGTGCTGCCACCAGTGCCGCCGCCCTGGGTTTTGCAGAGTCCCGTCTCCGGATCGATTTGGCATCCCTGGATGGGAGGGCCGATATTGCAGGCCGTGGCCGCGCCAGCCAATGCGAGAACCCAAATGAGATTGCTTAGTTTCATGGGATCGGTTCCTTTCTGTTGGCCACACCCGGTTAGAAGATCATGGCTGCGCGCAGCTGTACGGTCCAGAGCCAGGCGTCGTTGAAGCCGGCGTTTGTAAAGGCTTGTTTCGGTTGCATCATGCCCGTTTCGAGGTCGACCCAGATGATGTCCTTGGCACCCATCTTCGCACGAATGGCGAGGTCGGCCTCCCAGCCCATGAAGCAGCCCGGGTCGAAGCCACATTTACCGTTTTGGTTGCCTGTGCCGTATATCGTCGAATCGAGTGCACTGGCCCAAGCGATCAGGAACTGCGTGTGCACCTCGAGCCCCGGGACAACCGTGAAACGGAAACTCGGCATCAAGTACTTCGAGTTCCAGACGCTGCCATTGGCGCCAAGCTCCTGGGCGCCAAGCGGGGCAAGGGCCTGATACGTCAGTGCCTTGAGCGCAACCTGGTACATCAACATCCCTACCTTGACGTTCTCGTTGAAGCCCCGGGTAGTGAGTTTCTTGCTTCCCGGGTCCTCGGTGAAGGAGAGGACGCTCGAGTCGCCCGATGACCAGCCACCATCGAGGTTGGTAGCCCAGCTGCCCTCGTTCAAGAGGCCGATCCGGGCCATTACATTGTGGATGCCCGCGTCGCCCCTGGGACAGACATCGATGGTACAAACTTGACCTGGCCCGACGCCGGTGAAGGCCAATGCGCCACTATGACCGAGGATCGTGTGCCACTCGCCCTCGGTCGTGATCGCCAAGTTCCGTTTCTTCTTCAACGTGTGCTTCAGTCGCCATGACACGTCAGGGATGATGATCCGGCTCTGGGTTGAACGCTGCCATCGATACACGACGTAGGCTCCCGCGAACAGCTCGTCGGTTGCGCCGCGGCCATAATCTTCATCGAACCAGGCGAGGACGTTGACGATCTCGCTCGTGCGCCGGTCGAGGTTGGTCAAGTAAGCCAGCGGAAACGTCGAGCGCTCGTCCCAGGTAGTATGGAACGGCTGGACGTTGGGCTGGGCGCTTGGCGGGTCTGGAAAGGAGGTGACCGCACCGACGATCGGATCCTGCGAGAGTCGGTCGTAGACGAACGCATAGAGAAGCGGGGTCGAGCGCGTGTCGCCCTTGCTGATGCCTCGCGCCAGTGTGACCGGTCGTGTGGCGAACAAGATACGGTCGAACGTCTCGCCTCGGTAGAACTCACCCCATTCGGCGAGGCCGTTGCCCGCGTGCGTCAGTTGGCCCATGCCCCAGTGTGATTCCATTCGGCCGACTCGGATTTGACCGATGGGGACCAAGAACTCGATCCAGGCACGCTCCAGCTTCAGCGACTCGGTGAGATCGAAACCATTGCGGTCGGTCTTGGACTGGTCGACCGCGAAGAGCGGAACGCCGAATACGCGATTATTGTCGCCGTACACGACGTTGTCCAAGCCGTCGATCGTGAAGCGTAGACGCGCGATCGGAAGGTCAGGGTTCGGGCCGTAGGTGACTTCCGGATCGAGACGCAGTCGCATCTCGCCGTACGAGGCGTTCTTGCTCGGGAAGGCCGATTCGCTGGGGATGCTTCCCTTCGGCATCGGTGCGTTGCCGATCCAGTTGTAGCGAGTGCGGTAGTATCCGTGGAACTTGAACTGAAGCGGGACCGCGTCTTCGCCTTTCTGGCGAACGCTTTGTCCGACCTCGCCCATGCTGCTGCGAATCCTTTCTCGCTCAGCCGCCTCGGTGCCCATCCCGGCCTCACCGACTTTGGCCGGCGTACTCGCGCTCACCGGCCGGGCGCCGACGACCGTTGGCGTTTCGGAGTCGGCTTCCATGGCCCTGATCTTGTCGAGCTCCGACATCGGCTCTTCGGCTTCCGTGGCTTCGGCCGCAGGCGCGTCTGGCGGAGATTCATCCTTGTTGTCGCCTGCGTACTGCGCGGCAGCCGGGCCGGTTGACAACAACGCCGCCATGAATGCGACGAGTGCGATCCATCCATACTTCACAACGCACCTCCACCTGCTCATCGAGAGCGTACCGAATCGGGGGCCCGGAATCGTTGTGGACCCCGGTGCAACGGAGAATGCACAAAGGCGCAACGTTCTGTCTACCCTCTTCTTTGTAGGTTAGCGGTGAACGCAGATTAAACGTGAGCACGCGCACATTCTGCGCCTGTCGCCGTTCGGCACCGGCAGCTCTCATCGGTCGGAGCGTACGAGTATCCACTGCCGGTTACCCACGCTCGCGTGAACCTGGACCGGCGCCGCGCCGAGAGCCTCCGCCCACGCGGGGATCGTTGGTTCCGCGATGAAGGCGACTCTATAGCCTTCGAGCGCGTTGTTCAACACCGAACGGAAGAACACCTGCGCATCCATATCGGCCTGGGCGCGTTTCCCGACGGCCGCCTCGGCCATGCCGTTGCCGAGCTGCCGTGGAATGAACTCCTGCGCAGTGGACTCGGGGACGACGAGCACCTCGGGTTTGCGAACGCGCACGTCGCCGTACGGCGCGTCGATCTCTTCCGAACCGACGAGCGGATTGCGCTCTGGGATCGGCCTTCGGCTGACTCGCTGCAGGCGATAGGGCGCGTCGCCGGATACATCAAAGTGCGGAAGATGAACCAGCCACCCGTACGTTTCGACCACCGTGCCTTCATCCAAACCGTCCAGGTACGCCCGCACTTCGTTCCGCGCGTCGCCGTGCTGAGTCAACTGCACCTCGAAGCTGTGCCCGGCGGCCCACACCACGAGCGCCGCGAGGACCCCCTGCGCCGCGCGGAGCGCGTGTCCATCCGTCGAGGCGAAACGCGAGAGCAGCGCTGCCGACGCCACACCGCCGTAGTACGCCAGCCAGAACCCAAAGGGCAGCACGAAGCGATGCTCGCAACGCCCAACGACGAGAGTAAAGAACAGGATGCTGCTCATGCCCGCGCAGAGAGGCAGCAAGCGGAACGTGCGCGAACGGACACCTTCGCCGCCGCGGTTGACGATGACGATGCCAACCCCGACCCAGCAAAGCGCGACGACCAACCACGGCCAGTAATAGGTCTCTTGACCAAGTCCGATGTCGATGATGTTGGTGAGGACGCCCTTGGGTGTTCTCGCATAGCTCATCCAGTCCTGGCTGGCGCCGCCCGTAAGCTCGCGAAGCCGGGCGACGAAACCAGTTGGGTTGAGGAGACCCCCGCCGAGGAGACCCAGAGAGAGCGCGCCGGCCAAAGTCGCAAAAGCCGTGTTCCGGTAGTGTGCTGCACGCGGGCCGAAGGGTTGATCGCTTCGCAGCGGCAACAACAGAACGTAGATCAGGCCGGGCAGCACGAAGCCGGCGTACGCCTGATCTTTGGTCGCTACCGCTGCACCGGCGAGGACTCCAAAGAGGATGTAGTCGCGGCGATTCCGTGTTTCGGCGACGGCCAGGAGCCGGTCGATCGCGAGCGCCGTCCACATCAAGTAGGGCCCGTCGAGGTTGCTGACCCGGCCGTAGTACGCGAACGACAGGCAGGTGGCAGCCCACACCGCTGCCCAGCGGCCAGCCTCGGCGTTCACCGTTCGCCGCGCGATCCGCGCGAGCACCAGCAAGGCGATGCAGGCCATGATCACGCCCACGAGCTTCGCGACGAGTGAGCAACCGGTCATCACCGGCACGGTGAGGATCTGATCCATCAACGCTGGCAGTGTCCATTCCTCTGCCCCGAGTGCGGCGGGCAAGAGGATCGGGATGCAGAGCAGCGCGATCACCGCGTTGTGAAACAGTGGGTATCGATGCCCTTGTCCGGGGGTCAGATTGATCGCCAGACCCGCAAAGAAGTCGCGAGGCGCGATGCCGTCATTCTCCCAGCCGTACGCGCCGGGCAAGTCCCAGCCCACCGCGATCAGCTGAGAGAGCGCGAAGATGAGGACGATCCAGCCGACCGTTCGATCTTCCCGTATGAGCTTCATGTCCCGGCGAAGCGGAGCTTGTATGCGTAGAGCCGGCCCAGGTGGCGAAGGAAGTTCAGCTGCTCCTTGAGCGAGAGCTTGCTTTCGCCGTGTTGCCGGTCCGCGAAGTGGATTGGGACTTCGCTCGCGTGGTTGAAATCACCCTTCACGAAAATCTCGAGGGCGATCTTATAGCCGATGGGAGAGAGGCGGCCCGCATCCGGCATCTCGGCGCGACGGAAGGCGAAGAAGCCGCTCATCGGGTCTTTGAGGGGGCAGAGCGGTCGCGCGAGGAGCGAGGGGATGATGGAGTTCAGCTGGCGAAAGAAGCTCCAGTCATCGTGAATCGAGCCTCCTTGGACATAGCGTGAGCCGAGCACGAAATCGCTTTCACCGCGTTGCAGCCGCTCGACCATGGCTGGGATCGCGCTCGGCGGATGGGAGAGGTCGGCGTCCATCACGACGACGATGTCTCCCGACGAGACCGCGATTCCGTGAATCACCGCAGTAGCTAGGCCGCGCTCGCCCTTTCGAACCACGATGCGAACCGGAAAGCGCTCGGACAGCTCGGCGCAGATCTCCTCGGAGCCGTCTTGCGAGTCGTCATCGATGAACAGAAGCTCGTAATCGTCTGCGAGGCCGGCGCAGGCCTCGTCCACGGCTTTGGCCACGTGCGGCAAGTTTGCGGCTTCGCGGTACGTTGGCACGACGATGGAAATCACGGAGGGCCCTCTAGCACAATTCCGCTTCAGCGTGGGGTCTGGCTCAGTGGCACGGCCTGAGTGCCTGGGTTAGAAGTCCTGTTGAGGTTGGCGGCTTGATTCCTTCGATTGCGCACTTTGTTTGGTACGGAACCAGGCTGCCGTATCTGCACGCCCTGGCGATTCGCTCCGCCGCGACGCACGGCGGGTTCGACGCGGTGCGACTTCATCATACCGACCCGCTCGAAGAGCTTCCGCACGTTCGTGACCTGTATGAGCTCTCCAACGTCGAGCTCGTTGCGCTCGACGACCGCGCGCTTTGTGAGGAGGCCAGTGGGCCAGCGCTTGCCAACCTGATCAGCAAGTTGAAGTCGCCCGTTGCTCGCTCGAACCTCGTGCGTACCGCATTGGTCTATCGTGACGGTGGCGTATATCTGGACATGGACACGCTCACGATTCGGCCGTTCGATGAAGTTCGGGCGCGCGCACCTGGATTTCTCGGGGAGGAGCACATCGTGTTTCCCGAGGAAGTGGTTACGTCCTGGGACCCGCGAGTTCAGGTCAAAGCGTACCTCAAGACCACGGTTCGCGACGTGTTTCGCCGACTCCCGCACGGCTATCGCCACTTCCCTCGCATCGAGCAGCACTACCATCGGGCGGTCAATGGGGCGATCATGGGCGGCGTGTCAGGGCATCCGTTCTGCGCGGAGTACCTCACCGCCATGACGCAGGTGCCGCAGGCTCGCTGGAACAAGCCCCACGCGCTCGGCACTCATCTGCTGCAGTCGGTATACAAACGCTACACCGGAGACGACCTGCACACTTTTCCTCCACCGTATTTCTACCCTCTGTCACCCGAGATTAGTGCGCACTGGTTTCGCTTCTACCGGAATGGGGTCGACCCGATGGAAGCACTTGCACCGTCGACGTGCTGTGTGCATTGGTACGCATCGGTTCGCACCAAGAAGATCGTAGCGACGATGGACGAGGCGGAGCTGCGGCGTGTCGCGGGTCAGCAGCTCTTTGCGGCTCTGGCGGCCCGTGTGCTCGATGGCGAGCTCATCGATCAATGAACTCCCGATACCAAAGTTCGAGCATCATGAGCGCCCAAATTTGATCGCCGCGTGGCTCTCCGCGCTGGTGCTGCCGGAGCAGTGCCTCGATGGCAGCCGGCTCGAAGATTCCGCGCTCGCGTGCTGTCTGGTCGAGCAAGACGTCACGCGACAGCGGTGCGAGGTCTTCCTTCATCCAGCGATCGACTGGCAGGCCGAAACCTTGCTTTCGCCGTGTCAGGATCTTTTCCGGGAGGAGCGGCTTGGCGACTTCCCGGAGGATGAGCTTGGTCGTGAGTCCGCGGAGCTTCATCGCGCCTGGTACGGACGCCGCGAAGGCCATCAGCTCCTGGTCGACGAGCGGACATCGCACCTCCAGGGAGTGCGCCATCGACGCGATGTCGACCTTTGTGAGAATGTCATCACTGAGGTAGGTCTGGATGTCGAGGTCGAGAAGGCGGTTGACCGGGTCCGGGGCCGTCGATGCCGCGTAGAGCTCGCCAAAGCGGCGCGCAACGAGGTCCTCGGCGAAGCGCTCGCGCATGGCAGGCCCGTAGAGAGCGACGCGGTCTTCATGCGGGATGTGCGCCGCCAGACCGAGGAAGCGCACGTGCTCCGGCTCCATGAGTCGGCGACCGTAGTCGCGCACTTGCGTTGCGGCGGGGATCGGGATGCTGCCAAGCGCCTTCGCGAGCGCCTTGGGCAGTGGTCCGGGGAGTCCTCGGAGCAAACGCGCCGTGCGCGAGTGCGAATAGCGGCGGTAGCCGGCAAACGCCTCGTCGGCACCGTCGCCGCTGAGCGCAACGGTGACGCCGGTGCGCGTGTACTGACATAGGTACCAGGTCGGGAGCGCCGAGCTGTCGGCAAAGGGCTCGCCGTAGTGCCGAACGAACTCGGGGATGACGGAAGCCATGTCGGGCTCGACCACGATTTCGTGGTGATCGGTGCTGTAGCGATCCGACACCATCTTTGCGTACGGAAGCTCGCTGAAATCCTTGCTGGTGAAGCCCACTGAGAATGTCTTGACCGGCTGTGACGACTGCATCGCCATCATCGCCACGATGAGCGACGAGTCGAGACCACCCGAAAGAAACGCCCCGAGCGGAACATCCGACACCATGCGAACTCGAACCGCGTCCTCGACCTGCGCGTGCAGGCGTTCGGTCAGCTCAGCGAGGGAACCAGTCGCGGGTTGGTCGAAGCGAAGTTGGAAATAACGTTCCGGCTCCCTGATGCGCCCCGCCTCGCAGATCAGCCGGCAGCCGGCTGGTAGCTTTCGGACACCTTCGAATGCGGTCCACGGGGACGGCACGTACTGCAGCGAAAGGAACGCGTCGATCGCATCGATGCGGGGGCGTCGCTCGAAACGACCGGACTCTGCCAGGGCCCCGAGCTCGGAAGCAAACACGAGACCGCGGGGATCCACGTGATAGAAGAGGGGCTTCTTGCCGAATCGATCGCGAGCGAGCACCAGCCGGCGGCGCGGTCCGTCCCAGAGCGCGAGAGCGAACATTCCGCGCAGGTGATCGAGGAAATCGACCCCCTTTTCCTCGTAGAGGTGGACGATCACTTCGGAGTCGGAACGGGACTTGAACGTGTGACCCTTAGCCTCCAGGTCGCGGCGAAGCGCTTGGAAGTTGTAGATCTCGCCGTTCACGATGACCGCGACCGAGCCGTCCTCGTTGGTCATCGGCTGGGCGCCCTCCGGCCGGAGGTCGATGATCGACAGTCGCCGATGACCGAGCACGCAGGGGCCGTCGGTCAGGTATCCGTGATCGTCGGGCCCGCGATGAACCATCGCGTCGCACATTCGCTGGACGGCTTCGCCATCTGGCGTCGCGTTCCGGTCGACCGCAAGCGTGCCCGCGATGCCACACATTCGGTTATGCCCTCTTGGCCTGCTGAGGTGGGCACCAGGCCCGGAGCCAGATCAGGTTCACCGCCAGAGAGATGCCGAGGCCGATCACCCCGACCTGCCCCAGCGACCGAAGCCCGGGGCTGTCGGCGGTCATCAGGGCGCCAAACGCAACCATCGAAGTGAGCGTGGACGCGGCGACCGCCTTGTAGGTCGCGTACTGCTGCCGCGGGCTGTCGTAGTCGTGTGCCCAGCGGACATGGACGGCGCCGTCGACGGTCAGACCGACGGTGACCGGCACCGCGAGAAGGTTGTAGAGATGGAGGTCGATCCCAAAGACAGCCAGGGTCGCCGCAAAGAAAACCGTGCTCAATGCCGTCGCGAGGAATACGTCGCGGGTCACCACGAACGACCGGCTGGCGACGCCGGTGGCGACGATCAGGCCAAGGAATACCAGGGCAAGGATCCACGGCGCGTCTGCGATCAGGGCCGGGGTGACCTCGCCGAGGAGCGCGGCCCCCGATGCAAAGGTGACTTTGGGGTGCGCCTCTCGCAGTTGGTCGAGCCATGCGGCCAGCGCTTCCATGGCTCCGGCGTCCGAGCCCCGCAACGGGACGTAGATGACTCCGCTCTTGCCGACCGAGCCGTCTTTCAGGACCAGCGTTGCGGCGAGCCATTGGGGAATCTGATCCGGTTGTGGCGGCCCGTCGATGTCGACCCAGGGTTCGAGCTCGTCGAGCTCGTCGAGGAGCTCGCTGTCCTCGCGCTCGATCGCTTTCTCCCTCGCGCGTTCGATGGTTGTCTTGAGGTCAGCCAAGAGCTCGGTCTTCTCGTCGGAGTCCTCAGGGAAGATCACCTGCGCCGAGACCACGATCGGTTCGACGCCGAGTGCTTCCACGCCGCCCGCGGTCATCAGATCGTCATCGATCGCTGCGCTTACCGCTTCGCGCGACTCACCGATGTAGAGGGCGTTGATGTTCCCGCGGGCGCGCATCAAGGAGGCGTCGATGCCGTGTCCGACGCCTTTGGGCTGAAGCTTGCCCAAGTTGGGTTCAAAGCCGACCTGCAACGCGAACGGAACGGCCAAGAGCCCCGCTGCCAGCACGATCACGGCGAAGCGACGCGCGCTTCGGTCCTTTGCTGCCGGCGGTTGATGCACCGTGCTGCTGCCGGGGAGCAAGCGGACCATGTTCGGGAACACGGCGAGCGTCCAGAGCAGGGTCACGATGATGCCGAGCGAGGCCATCCATCCCATCTGCGCGAAACCCTGGAAATCGGTCATCGAGAGGGCGCCGAAGCCACACGCGGTGGTCAGGCCTGCGACCAGGAGCGACACCCATAACTCTTGCACGCTCGCCTTCGCCGCCGCGGCCGGCCCCAGGCCCTCTGCACGGGCAGACTGGTAGTGCATCAAGAGGTGAATGCCAAAGTCGATCGCCATGCCCGCGAGGATCGCAAGCGCGGCCGCACTGATGATGTTGATCTTGGGCTCGATGAGCGCGATGAGACCGACGGCGACGGCAAGACCGCTCAACATGGGGACCATCAGCTGTACGACCGCCGTGAGATCTCGGAAGAACACCAGCACCATGAGCAGCGATCCCAGAGCAGCGAGGATCGACACCAGGCGAAGGTCGTTCAGGATGATACCGTGCTCGAGTGGAGCCACACGGTAGCGGCCGATGACTTCGATGCGCGTGCCCTCTGGCTGTGACTGCACCAGCGGGACGGTGATCGCTTCGGCGCGCTCCTTGATCATCCGGGCATAGCCGAGGTCCCCTGGAGAGCCGCTCAACATGACCTGTACGGCGCACACCGAGCCTTCGTCGTTGCATAGCGCTTGCGGACCTTCGTCTCCCTCTTTGCCGCCGCTGGCCTGCTTCGCGGATTCGCCGGTGAGCTGCCGGAGCACGATTCCGGCGGGGGAGATGTCGACCGCCTCTCGGACGGCGTCGCTGTCGGGAAGCTCCGGTGGGTCCGCGATGGTCACACAGAGCGGCGATGCCTTGCAGACCTCCCAGTCGAGCGCCTCTTCCGCCAGCTCGTTCCACTCGTAGAGAGTGTCAGCATCGACGTAGTAAAGAGCGCGCTCAGTCAGCGCATCTAGGCCGTAGCCGGTCATGACCCAGACGGTTTCGGGCCACTCCGCGAACGCCTCCGCGAGCTGATCGACGAGCGCCAGGTTGCGGTCCCGGTCGTCCGATTCGACGAGGATCGTCAGGGGCTCTTCTAGCCCGAGCTTGTCGCGGGTGGCCTCGATCGATAGCACCGACACGGAATCGCTCGGAAGAAGGGCCTCGAGCCCCGTATCGAGCTGGAGGCCTCTTGCAATCCAAACCGCGAGCGACGCGAGACCGAGCGCAACGACGAGTGTCAGGAGTGATCGCGCCACTGCGCGGAACTATAGGCCTCGCGTCCCAGAACACAACTCCGGCTGAACGCCCGACCGTCCTCCAGGCCGAGCTCGAAGGTTTCTTGCAGCCCGTCGGGGTTTGCGTAGTCGAACTTGTCGATCGTGATCGGCTTCGACGGTTGCACCCAGGTGACCCGGTCCGCTTCGGGGAGCTTGCGCTCATACTTGCGGCTGAGCAGAACGAGAGTCTCACCGGGCTGGTCGGCCGCGAGCCGTACGGGGATGTTCTCGATCAGGCCACCGTCGAGCACCTTTCGGCCTCCGAAGCAGCCCTCTGGCAGAATGGGAGGTATGCACGATGCCGCCAATATCATGCTGATGTAGTCCTGCAGCGTGTGGCAGTCGGTCACTCGTCCGATGAGCGGTTTGAAGCCAGCTTTCGCCGGCCACTTGGGGTGGATTGGATCTTTGCGGAGCGTGTTTTCGAGCCCGTAGATGCAAAGTGCGGCGGTTGCGCCGATCGTCCCGCCGAGCCACTTCGGGTATCCGCTCATCAGGAAGTGAACCGAAGTATTTTTCAAGATCTCCAAATCGTCCGGTCCAATGAGCTCCTTCAGCGCTTCGCGGTACATGCGAGCGTGCGGAAGCAGAGTGCCCTGCTTGAACGGACTGAGGTTGCGCCAGTGAATGTTCCTCGGATTCTGTGCTGTGAAGTCTTTGAAGAGATCCAAGGCGTAGTGTGACCGGTCGAGGACTGCGGCCGTTGCCATCGCACAACCCGCGCTCGTCGAACCCGCGAACTTCACAGAGCTCTGGAGATCGAGCCCCGCTTCCTTCGCGCCTTCCCAGAAGCCGAGTTGCCAAAAGCAGCGGCTGCCTCCGCCGGCAAAGATCGCGTTCCGAAACTTCATTAACTCGCAATTCGTGACCCGCCGCCGGCCTCCTGTCGAGTCGAAGCGAGTTGCCTCACCCGGAAAATCGGGTAGACGAAGCGCCCTCGGGCAGCTGCCCCGCCCGGGCCTCGGAGTACCTGTCATGCCGCCACTCGTCGTTTGCCTCGATCTAGAAGGAGTCCTCATCCCGGAGGTCTGGATTGCGTTCGCCGAGAAGACCGGAATCGACGCCCTGCGGCGCACCACTCGCGACGAGCCGGACTACGACAAGCTCATGCGCGGCCGCTTGGAGATCCTCGACGAGCACGGGTTCAAGCTGTCCGACATCGACGAGGTGATCGGTACGATGGAACCACTGCCAGGCGCGAAGGAGTTTCTCGACGAGCTTCGCGACCGAACGCAGCTGATCATCCTGAGTGACACCTTTTACCAGTTTGCCGCGCCCTTCATGCGCCAACTAGGCCAGCCGACGCTCTTTTGCCACGAGCTCTTGACCGACGAGACCAATCGGGTGACCGACTACCGCCTCCGGATTCCCGACGGCAAGCGCAAGGCTGTCGCGGGGCTCAAGAACATCGGGTTTCGGGTGCATGCCGCCGGTGACAGCTACAACGACACGACCATGCTGAAGGAAGCGGACCGGGGCATTTTGTTCCGGTGCCCGGACAACGTTGCCGAGGAGTTCCCGCAGTTTCAGCGTACGGACTCGTACAGCGAGCTACTGCCGGCGCTCCTCGACTAATCCTTGGATTCCGTCGCCGTACACGACCGCGTGCACCGCCTCGGCGGCTTGCAGGATTCCCAACCCAGGATCGGTGAGCAGTTGCGTTTCAATGCTGCGAACCTGGCCCGACCGGCACGCCGAGAGCGATTCGAAGCCCGGGTGGCGGCAAAGAGAGCGCTCCGTCCCTGGGTTGGTGATGATCCATGGGGGGTCGAGGCTGAGTAGCTGCTCGTTGGTGAATGCAGGCCAGCCGTGGAATCCCGCTTCTGCCGCCATGTCGATGAGGCCCCCGGCGACGAGGACGTCATGAAAGCTGGTTCCAGCGGTTCCGCCATACAGCCGGTCTCCGTGAATCCCGACGTAGAGGCCGCGCCGCCTATCCTCCGCCGCGACGTCCGCGGACACGGCTTCGAGCTTTCGCAAGAGGTCATCCGCAAGCTCCTCGCCGCGTGCGGCCACATCGAGCACGGCCGCGAGCCGCCGGATGTTCGGCAGCAGCGTCTCCAGCCCCCGCATCTCCCCCATGTCGAACACATTCAGGCCGGCGTCCTTGAGGCGCTCGACCTGGCGTCGATCGATGAAGTTGTTGATGAACACGATATCAGGCCGGAGCTCGATGATCGTCTCGATGTCGCGTGCGTGCTCGACGCCGATCTTGTCTTGGTACGCGCGAGACTCCTGGGTGCGGAGCGTATGACCGCTCACGGCCAGCAGCCGGTTCGGCTCGATGATCTCGATCAACACCTGATCTGCGACGATACTCGTGCTGACGATGCTTGCGTACTCGCGAACCGCGATGCGTTCGCCTGTCGCATCTTCGACAGTGCGCACACCACCGCCCCGATCGTCGAGGGGAGCCCTCTTCGAGACGGCGCCGGTGAGCACTACACCCAGGATCAACGCAGCGACCAGGAGCGCAGCATTGACTTCATTGACCCGCTTCATATCACTCAGTGCCAGTGCCAGTGCCAGTGCCAGTGCCAGTGCCAGTGCCAGTGTCCGCGTCGGTGCCTGGTGCGAAGCCGATTCGGGCGTTCTCGATGAGCTTCACGCCGTAGACCGCTCGAATCGGTTTTGGGCTGACCACGTCTCCGGTACTCCCCTGCTCGACGACACGGCCCTCCTGCAACAAGAGCGCGCGGTCGGTCGTGCTGAGGGCATCGGCCAGGTCGTGCAGCACTACGATCAAAGTGTGCTTGCGTGCCGCGAGCGTTCTGATCAAGCGCAGGACCGCCATCCCTTCGCCGACGTCGAGCGCCGCGGTCGGCTCGTCGAGCAAGAGAATTGGTGCGTCCGACGCGAGCGCGCGGGCGAGCAATACGCGTTGCTGCTCTCCGACCGACAGTTGGGTAAAGATGCGATCGCGGAGAACGTCGGCATGTGCGGTTTGGAGCGCATGGTTGATCGCGTCTCTGTCGTTCTTCGACATTCCGCCAAAGCTGCCGCCGTGGACATACCTGCCTAGTGCCACCACTTCCTCGACCGACAACGCAGAGCGAAGCAGGCTGCGTTGCGGCACGTATGAAACTCGTTTCGCCCTTGCCCGGCTAGAAAGCGAAGCGACGTCGGCGCCCGCGATCTCCACGCGGCCTTCGTATGGTAGCAAGCCGGCCAGGGCTTTGAGCAGCGTGCTCTTGCCAGCACCGTTGGGTCCAAGAAGTGCGAGCACTTCACCGGGGTTGGCTTCGAGGCTCACGTCGCGTAGCACGCTCCGCCCGCCGAGGGTGACGCTTACGCCCTGGGCACGAAGGCCCAAGTGTCCGTCGCCGTTACGCATAGGCCCGCTCCCGACGAAGCCTGATCAGGAGCAGCAAGAACAGCGGCGCACCGATCAAGCCGGTGACCACGCCGAGCGGGATCTCGCTCCGCGACGGGATGACGCGCGCGATGATGTCGCAGGCGACCAGAAAGACGCCTCCCGCTAGGGCGGCGGCAGGGATCAGCCGTTGATGCTTCGTCCCAGCAAATGGGCGCAGCATGTGTGGCACGACCAGGCCCACGAAGCCGACGTTGCCACCCACGGACACCGCACCAGCGACCAGTACGCTCACCCAAATCGCGGACCACCAGCGCACCGCACCGACATTGGCGCCCATCGACTGCGCCTCCTCTTCGCCGCTCAGAAGAAGGTCGAGAGACCTGCCCCAGAACCAGCACGCGACGAGCGCTACGGCGATCAGCGGGAGCGCAAACGCCAGCTGCCGAGGGCCGGTTCCGCTCACCGAGCCGAGCGAGAACGAGACGACCGCTCGGCCCAGCTCCCAGGTTTCCTGGGCGACGCTGGTTACGAATGCACTCAGGCTCAAAAAGAGCGCGCTCAAGACGAATCCCGTGAGCAAGAGAGCGAGAAGATCCTGGGTGACCCGCAAGAAGAGCAGGAGAACCGCGAGAGAAACCAACGCGCCAATGAAACAACCGATCGGCACGGTCATCTCCGGAACGACGAAGCTGCCGCCGACACCGGCAAGCCCGTAGGTGAGTAGGGCGACTTGCCCTCCGAAGCTCGCGCCTGCGGTCGTCCCGAGCACCGAAGGGCTTGCAAGCGGGTTGCGGAACAACCCCTGCACGACGACGCCGCCGACGGCCAGCGCTGCGCCGGCGAGAAACGCCGCGGCTAACCGATAGCCGCGGAGCTTCAGAAACGTATCGCGGAGCTCCGGGTCCGTGAGATCACCCGATCCGACGAGCACGGCGAGTGCTCCGGCGACGAGCAACAGTAAGAACAGCAAGGGATACAGCCGCACCGCGCCTCCTTACCACGCGGTTTCAGCTCGATCGACACGCTTCCTCGACGATTGACGGTGTAAGAGGGATCGGTCATCGTCCGGCCAAGCAGGGAAGTCGGTGAGAGGCCGGCGCGGACCCGCCACGGTATGTGACTGAATGTTCTGTCGTGATGCCACTGGGCGCTGAGCCTGGGAAGGTGACAGGACCTGGGGTCGCGAGCCCGGAAACCTGCGAACGCACTTTTTGTGTCTATCACCTCGGGGACGGTGAGAGTCGCGCGTCGGGATTCCTGTCTCGTTCGATCGACCGTTTCCGAGTCAGGAACGGGTTTTGGTCGACATCCGGCAGTACGGGAGTGAGCGACAGCGGTGGTGCACACACACCGGCGTGGGAGTCTCCGTGCTGATCTGCGCCGTTGCGATTCTCGCAAGATCTGCGGATGCGCAGTTCGGCGAAACCGCGGAAGTCGAACGTCTGATTCCGGCCACCAACTCACTCGATGCCACGGCCGCGGGGAGCGAGATTCTCGTTCGAGATCGCATCGTTCCGCAGACGACCGAGCAGCTGCTTCAGGAATCGGCAGGGACGCGGGTGGTTTCCGCCGGGGCCCCGGGTAGTTTCTTTTGCCTCCGTCTACGCGGCGTGGCCTGTGAGCAGTCGACCGTGATGCTCGGGGACGTGCCGATCAGTAATCCCGACACGGGGTCGTTCGACCTGAGCTTGATACCGCTTGAAGCGGTGGACGGCTTTCAGGTCTTCCGAGGTGGTGCACCCGCCTGGCTCAACGACGGTTCGGTCGGGGGGGTCCTGCGATTCATGCCGCGCACATACAAGGAGAACGAGGTTGGCGGACGTGTTACAGCCGGCAGCTTCGGGTCCTGGCGTGCCAACCTGTTCGGCGCCGCCGCAGGAGAGAAGGTGCAGTTCTTCGGCACCGCCGGAGCGGCGGGGGCCCGCAATGATTACCCGTACCTCGATGACAACGGAACCCGATTCGACCCCAGCGATGACGTCGAGCGCGCCCGCGAGAACGCAGATTTCCTCGAAGGTTTCGGCTTCGCCAATCTCGTCGCTGAGACCAGCGACTCGAGCCAGTTGGATCTGATCTTCCTGGGGCTCGGAAGAGACCGAGGTGAGCCGGGGCCGGGCTCGAGTCCTGCACTTCAAGCCCGGACCAAGGCCACACACCTCATCGGTTCGGCTTCATGGCTGCAGGAGAAGGGCGGCGAGCACCCGTACCGTCTCCAGGTCGCGGCGAACTACGACTACGGCAGGAACCGATTCATCGACGAGTTCGCGGAGATTGGCAACGGCGGTCCGCAACGAACGAACGATCAGACTCACGCGATTTTCGGACGCGTGGCGGGGTCGGTGGAGGTCATGCCCTGGCTCGAGATCACGACCATTGGCTCAGCCCGTTATCAAGCCTTCGATCCGCAAGACGAGCTTTCCACGATTTCCGATCAGGCATCCGATCGCCTCTCTGCAGCCGGCACCCTGGAGACCCGTTTCTACGGCGAGCTTGGCAAGGTGGCGCTGGAGCTTCGGCCGAGCGTTCGCCTGAGCTGGACGCGCGCGTCGATTCGGCAGACTCAACTCGGGGGGCCGACCGAGAGCCAGTCTTCAGAGTTCCTTCCGACGTATCGAGTGGCCGGGGCGGTCGCGCCCCTGGAGTGGCTTGCGTTCCGAGGATCGGTCAGCAGTGGCTACAAACTGCCGTCGCTGGTTCAGCTCTTTGGCAACCGCGGGACGGTGGTCGGTAACCCCAATCTGGTTCCGGAACGGGCCCTCGCGTACGACGCCGCCGTCACCGTTCGAGGTCACAAAGGAGTCGTCAGTGGCTACGCATCGATAGGAGCGTTCCTGACCCATATCGACGACGCGATTCGGTTTCGCAGGACGTCTCAGTTCACGGTGATCGCAGAGAACATCGATTCGGCGCGGAGTCGGGGCGTCGAAGTAGAGCTGCGCGGAGGCGTCACGCAGCACTTCGTTGTCCAGAGCGAGATGACCTGGACACAGGCAATCGATAACACGAGTGGCGCCCAGCTGCCGGGGCAGCCCGAGTGGGTCGCCTTTGCGCAGCCCGAAGCTCACTCCGGCACACTGTCGAAGTGGGTGTCCGACATCATGGCGTTCTTTCAAGTCTCCTACATCGGCAGGAGCTATGCCGATCCCGCGAACCTCGTCGAGATTCGCGCACGCACCGTCCTCGCGACGGGTTGCGGTGTCGACCTGTTCGAGGGCAGCCTGGGATTGAGCTTTCGAGTAGACGACTTGCTCGACGTGCGCGGTGACGATCTGCTGGGCTTTCCGCTGCCCGGTCGTCGATACACCGGTCGGCTGAGCTACCGCTACGCCTGGTAGCTTGACTTCGTTTTGCCACAAACTACCGTGACCCCTCTTGCGAGGGTCGAAGGCGGCTTCATCGAAGTCGTTGGAGATAGGCCGGCGGAGAGAAATCCGTTCGGTTGAACAGGGAAGTCGGTGAGAGGCCGACGCGGACCCGCCACGGTATGTGACTGAATGCGCTGCCACTACGCCACTGGGTGAAAACCTGGGAAGGCGGCAGAGCCTAGGGTCACGAGCCCGGAGACCTACCCATCGTGAGCTCACCCAGATCGCCTCGGGGATGGCAGGTAGCTACATGGTTACAGTTCTACGTTTGAACGCGCCTTGTTTCTGTCCGTCTTCCGCCGAAGCTGGAGGAAGCAAATGGAACGGGAATTCGCGAACACACTTCTAGTCTGCGCCGCGCTCGCAGCGGTCGGCTGCGGGGACAGCAACTCGGCGCTCCGTCCCCTCGATGCAACGCCGCGATACGCGGTGGTCAGCTCCGACTACAGCAGCTCGTCCATCGCAATGCTCGACGAGGATTTCGAGGTCATCGACGAAAGCTGGCTCAACTCCGGGACGACGTACCCAGGGCTGGTCGCTGCCTTGTCCGGCGACGTCGTATTGCCGAATCGGCAAGCCGGCGACGAAACATTCGCTGTCATCGATCGGCTTTTCACCGATGTCGTCACGCGCTTCTTCGTGCCCAGCGGAAATCTCAACGGGCAGGCGCGTACCCATGGAGAGGTGGGCGACACCGGCTTCTCCTCGAACCCGCAGGACTTCATCTTCGTCGATGCGGATAGCGCCTGGGCGCCGCGCTACGACTCCAACTTCAATCCTGCAGCCCCCCCGGAAAACCAAGGGAACGACCTGTTCGAGATCAACCCGACCGACATGAGCGCCACCGGGGCCCGAATCGACCTCTCCTCTCTCGATACGACCGCCACCATCATGACGGACGACGGCCCCGTCGAAGTCGATGTCTTTGCACGGCCGAGCCGAGGCGTGCTCGTAGGGTCGAGGATCGTGGTCGGTCTCGATCGCATCAGCGGGAGCTTCGACGCAGCCGGCGATGGAATGGTCGCGATCGTCGACCTCGAGGAGGAGTCGGTGCAAGGCCTGGAGCTTGCCGGGCTCAAGAGCTGCGGGAACGTCGTTCCGGTGCCTGGAGCGCCCAGCAAGGTCGTCGTGGCGTGCGTCGGTTTCGCGCAGCCCTACGGGGACGAGCCGCAGGTACGCGCCTCATCGGGCGTCGTTTTGCTCGACGTGGCGGCAGCTGAGGTCACGATCGAGCGGCTTTGGCGAGTGGCCGATCACCCCGGGTCCGCAATTGCTGTGAACTCCGTCATCGCGATCGACGCGGAGCGAGTTGTCGGTGTGGCGAACCCCGACTCGACGAGGACCCTCGATGCCTTGTACGAGACGGATCTCGCGACCGGAGTGCAAGAGCTCGTTCACGAGTCCGGCGGCTCCTTCGTCGTCGGCCTCCCGGCCTACGATCCAGACAGCGAGATGCTCTACGTGCCGGATGCGGCGGAGAATGGTGTCGTCGAGTTTGCCTCTGAGAACGGAACCTTCGTCGAAACGGGTTCCACCAGCATCGCTCCCGGCCTCGGCCTCCCGCCGACAAAGGTCTACTTGCTCGACTGACGTCCAGCGCTACTGCGGCTCCGCCGGTGACTCCTCCGGGGGAGTGTGAGTGTCAGCGTCAGCGTCAGTGCCAGCGTCAGTGCCAGCGCCGGTGTCAGCGTCAGTGCCAGCGCCAGTGCCAGCGCCAGTGTCAGTGCCAGCGTCAGTGCCAGCGTCAGCGTCAGTGTCAGTGCCAGCGTCAGCGTCGGTGTCAGCCCCAGCGCCAGCGCCGGTCTCAGTGCCAGCGCCGGTCTCAGTGCCAGCGTCGGTGTCAGTGCCGGCGTCCGTGCCACTCGGGGCGTCCGGGTCCTCCTCGGCGTTGCCGTTTTTCTTCTTGGCCTTCTTCTTCTTGTACTTCTGCTGAACGTCTTTCGCGCCCTTGCTCGCGACCGAGACGGCGCCGGCGACGTACAAGACGAGGGCGGAGATGGTGGCTTTGGTTCGCTCGTAGCCGCTCACCTGCGCGTCGGGATCGATTTTGAATGACAGGGCGTCTCCCTTTCCGAAGTACCCGTTCGCACCGAGGGTGAGGCGATATCCATGCGTGTCGACGCCTATCGAGAAAGCGGCGCCAAACATGTTGACCTGGTCCGGCGCGTACACGGTCGAGGTAGCGGGCACGTCGGGCGCCGAGGAGATGTTGGTGAACAGGCCGCCGGCCACCACGACCTTGCCGAACATGTGCTCGGACCCGACCGCGACGTTTGGCGTCCAACGCCGTTCGGTCGAGTTCGCGTAGTAAACACCGAGGTTGCCAGGGACGTCTGCGATTTGGTCAGGGCGATCGAAGACGGCCTGTGTGCGCACGGGGCCCGTGACCGAGGCATCCACGGATAGGACCGTCGTGGCATTTGCCTTGAACTCGAAACCCGTCCGCAGCTCGAACGGGATCGGTATGTTCGTCGAGAGGTCGCCTTTATCGAACACGAAATACGAGTCGTTCCCGTCCACCGCTGTCGTGGTGCGCCGAAACACGTTGCCCTTCTGCGTCACGGGAATGCCGGGCGGCTGGACCATATAGCCCATCTGCCAGCGCGGGTTGATGCGATGGAGCACGCCCACTCTGAAGACGAGGTGGTACGTGTCCACCCCGATTCCGGTGCTTGATGTTATCGAGTTGCCACCTATCCGTAGACCGCTCTCCTCGATCGTTCCGCCGGACGCGAGTCCGATGTCTTCGTTATAGTTCCCGCTCTGGTCTGCGAGGAAACCGCTCAGCCCAATGGCGACCTTCTTGGCGACGTGTGCCGCGAACGAAACCCCGTACCACCTCGTCTTGAAATTGTTGCTCAGGCGTAGGTCGAGACTGGCCTGGGCCTCGACCTGGGTCGAGCCGGCGCCAAAGCTCTCACGCGCAACCTCGAACGTGCTGTACCCGACGGCAAACTGGTGATCGCCAAATCGCTTGCGTCCCATCTTCACGACTGTCCCGATGAAGGACGGGAGAGTCGTCGTGCCCGTGGACGTGAAGTCCGTATCGAGGTTCGTCGAATCGAACGCGTTCTCGACGGTGCGCCGGGTGAACACGATCGAGCTCAGGCTGCCCATGAGCTGGAAACGACCGCCCGTTACGATGCCTGCCGGGTTGTAGTACGTCGCCGATGGGTCGTTTGCGATGCCAGTGTACGCGCCACCGAGCCCCATGGCACGCTCGCCGATGGGGATGCTTCTGTAGTAGAGGGCCTGCGCTTGGGAACGATTCGGCGTAAAGGCAGAGCCGAGACAGATGGTGGCGACGACGGCCGTCAAGGCGAACGATCTCACCCTCCGTGTTCCGCTGTGTGAGGCCCGCACAAGGCGATACTAGCCAGCGTTTGCTCTTTGTCGATCCCCGTGAAGCCCACAATCGGGCGCCCGATCAGTCGTCGTTCGCGCGAATCTTGCCGCGTGCCTTCTTCTGTTCGCCTCGTCGCCGCTTGTCGTCGAGGCGTCTGCGCCTCGACGCGCGCGTTGGCTTCGTTGCCACACGGGACTTCGGCGGCACGAGCGCTTTGCCGATGAGCTTGCGCAACCCGTCTCGCGCACGTTCGAGGTTCTGCCTCTGCGAGCGTTCGGCTTGTGCATTGATCATGAGCGCACCCTGGGCGTCGATCCGCTTGCCCGCCAGCTTCCGAAGCCGGACTTTCTGCGCGCGGCTCAATGCCTCGGTGCCGCGAAGGTCGAAACGAAGGGTCACCTTCGTCGCGACCTTGTTGACATTCTGCCCGCCAGGGCCGGACGCCCGGCTGGCCGTCCAAGACAGATCTCCAGCAGGGATGATCACCCGATCATTGATGACGAGGTCCTTGCTTCTTGCCGCGGGTTCGGTCGTCATCCTAGGTTAAGCCCCTCGGCGAGCGGATTAACCTTCGACTCGAGCCAGCACGTCACGAACGCGATCTTCCCACGGAATCAGCGGGCCGACGAGCTCTTCGGTCGCGGAAATGTCGAGCACGCTGTACGCGGGCCGAGGTGCAGGACGCGGGAACTCCTCACTTGAGCACGGTTCCACGCGACAGTCGGGATTCACGACTCCAGCGATCAGCGCGGCAAGCTCGAACCAGCTGCATTCCCCTGCGTCGGTCACGTGGAATACCCCCCGGCGGCCCTTTTCGGCCAGTGCCAGGCTGACCTCGGCGAGCTTTCGGCTATCCGTCGGTCGGCCTCGCTGGTCGCCGACCACTCGAAGGCTGTCGCGATACTTGGCGAGCTCGCGGATCGTGAGGACGAAGTTCTTTGCCCAAGGAGCGTACAGCCAACTGCTCCGCACGAGGAGGTGCTCCACCCGGGAGCGCTCGATCAATTCCTCCCCGAGCGCTTTGCTTCGGCCGTAGGCGTTCACGGGGTTTCGGGCATGACCCGTCGGGTAGGGCGTCGTCGCGGTTCCGTCGAACACGTAGTCGGTGCTGTAGTGAAGGAGCTTGGCTCCGACGGTTTGGCAGCGCTCCGCCATGCGTCCCACCGCGTATCCATTCACCTCGTTGGCGAGCGCCTCGTGTTCCTCCGCCGCGTCGACGAGGGTGTACGCCGCGCAGTTCACGACCCACTCCGTTCCCGGCTCGATGAAGCTGTCCACGGCCGAAGAGTCGCGGATGTCCAGCTCGGCGAGCGTGGTCGCTACGTGCCCGATGCCTCGGGCGGTCAAGAGCTCGGTCCAGCAGCGCCCGAGCATCCCGTCGGCTCCGATGATGACGATGTCACTCATAGCGTGGGAGCGCGTCGACCGGGATGTCCCTGAGCCGTCGGTTCTGTAGATCTTTGGCCGAAAGACGTGGCGATTGAATCGGCCATTGGATCCCGATCTCGGGGTCATCCCAGGCCACCCCTATCTCGTTCGGTGCGGAGTAGAAGTCGGTGCACTTGTACGAGAACATCGCCCGCTCGCTGAGCACGCAGAAACCATGCGCGAACCCTGGAGGAATGTAGAGCTGCCGTTTGTTCTCCGAGGACAGGGCCACGCCCTCCCACTGACCGAACGTCGGAGAGCCAACCCGAACGTCAACCGCGACGTCGAACACTTCGCCTTCGAGAACGAAGCAGAGCTTGCCCTGAGCCTTCGGGTGCTGAAGGTGCAGGCCGCGCAAAATGCTTTTGGTGGACAGCGACAGGTTGTCTTGAACGAACTCGCCAGCAACACCCGCCTCCGCGTAACGGTCTCGCGAGTACGACTCCATGAAGAAGCCTCGATCGTCACCGTAGACCGGCGGCTCGATGATCAGCAGGCCCGGAACTCTCGCAGTCTCCACCTTCATCAGATGTCCAACCCTGCGGCCAAGGCACGCAAGTACTGACCGTACTCGGTTTTCTCTAGGGGCTCGGCAAGCCGCGCGAGCTGCTCGGCATCGATCCAGCCCTGTCGGAAGGAGATCTCCTCGGGACACGAAGCGCGCAAGCCTTGGCGCTCCTGAATCGTCTGCACGAAGCTTGCCGCCTGCAGTAGGGTCTCCGGCGTACCGGTATCGAGCCAGGCCACTCCCCGCCCAAACTTTTGCAATCGAAGCTTGCCGGCACCGAGATACCTGCGGTTGAGGTCGGTGATCTCGAGCTCGCCCCTTGCGGACGGTTTGAGCGCCTTGGCGTGAGCGACGAC
>CALLDH010000128.1 GCA_937998345.1 uncultured bacterium
GGATGCTTCGGCTTGGCCCAGGTCATTTCACTGACGTGGATCAGGCCCTCGACGCCCTGCTCGAGCTCGATGAATGCGCCGTCATCGGTGAGCGAAACCACCTTGCCCTTGACCTTCTTGCCGGCGACGTAGTGATCGGTCGCCACGTTCCACGGGTCTTCCATGGTCTGCTTGAGACCAAGCGAAACACGCTCGGTGTCCGCGTTGTACTTGAGCACCTTGACGGTGACCTCGTCACCCACCTCGAAAACCTCGGACGGGTGATTGACCCGGCCCCAGCTCATGTCGGTGATGTGGAGAAGGCCGTCGATGCCGCCGAGATCGACGAACGCACCGTACTCAGTGATGTTCTTAATCGTGCCGGTGACGACCTGGTCTTCTTGAAGGTTCTCGAGGGTGGCTTCCTTGAGACGGTCCCGCTCCTTCTCGAGAAGCACACGACGAGAGAGCACGATGTTGCCGCGCTTCTTATTGAACTTGATGACCTTGAACTGGAAGGTCTGCCCGAGCAGGCGGTCGAGGTTGCGGACTGGCCGGAGGTCGACCTGCGACCCTGGCAAGAACGCTTTGACACCGCCGCGGATGGTCACTGCGAGGCCGCCCTTCACGCGCTGAGTGATCGTGCCGTCGATGAGCTCGTCGCGCTCGCACGCGGCGCTGATCTCGTCCCAGACCTTGAGCTTGTCGGCTTTCTCCTTGGAGAGCATGACGAGGCCGTCTTCGTTCTCCTTGGATTCGATCAAGACGTCGACGGCATCACCGGCTGTCGCCGAGATATTACCTTCGGCATTGATGAACTCGTGAAGCGAGATGACTCCTTCGGATTTGTATCCGATGTCGACGATGACGGTGTCTTTGCCGACTTTCAGGATCGTCCCGGCGACGATGTCGCCCTCGCGGAGTTGGTCTGTGCGGGTTGCCGAGGCTTCGAAAAGAGCGGCGAAGCTCTCGGGATTGGGGGTTTCGATTTGTGTGGTTTCGGTCATTTATAAATCACTGCTTCCGGAGCAATCGAAACCGCCTGGCACGCATGGCCGACCTTTCGAAGACCCCCGGAAATGCAGGGGAGTGCGTGGGTAGCAGGGGAGTTAAGGGGTGTCAATTGCAGGAATCAACAAGCTCGAGCACGTGCAGGACGACCGCTTCGAGGTCGAGGCTGGTGCTGTCGAGGATGACCGCGTCTTCGGCCGGGCGCAGCGGTGCGATGGCTCGTGTCGAGTCGGCCTCGTCCCGGGACCGTATTTTGGCCAGAATCTCGCCATAATCCGCGGTAGTTCCGCGATCCTGGAGGTCCTGTACCCGGCGTCGAGCGCGCTCTTCGGCGGAGGCCGTCAGGAATAGCTTCACCTCCGCATCGGGGAAGACCACGGTGCCGATATCGCGGCCTTCGAGGACCACCCCGCCCTCTCGGCCTAGATCGCGCTGGATTCCCAGCAAGGCGCGGCGGACTCCGGGATAGGCGCTGACCTGGCTCGCACCCGCCGAAAGATCAGGGGTTCGAATCTCGTCGGCGCGATCCCGGCCGTTGATCAAAAGCCTCGGGGTTCCGTCCTCTTGTGACGCAAATCCAAGCTCGGCCTCATCGCAGATAGCCACCACGGCGGCCTCGTCGTCCCACGAAACGCCGCGGTCGCGCGCTGCCAGGGCCACGCCGCGATAGAGGGCGCCGGTATCGACCAGGGTGTAGCCAAGTCGCTGGGCGAGCGCGCGAGCAGTGGTGCTCTTGCCGACGCCGGCGGGGCCGTCGATCGCGATGACAGGACGTGGGCGAGTCATGGGGTTTCCTCCGTGATGTCGGCGCCGAGCGATCGCAGGAGAGAGACGAAGCCGGGGAAGCTCGTGTCGACCGCCTCCGCGCCGTCGATCACTGACTCGCCGTCGGCCAGCAGGCCGAGCAAGGCGGCGGACATGGCGATTCGGTGGTCCCCGCGACTCTCAATCTGGGCGCCGTGCAGGGGTGCGCCACCGGTGATGATCAAGCCATCGGGCAGTTCCTCGCAGGGGACGCCGAACGCGCCGAGGACGTGCGCCATCGTTGCGATACGGTCGCTCTCTTTGACGCGGAGCTCCGCAGCGTCGCGGATCTCAGTCCGCCCTTTGGAGACCGCGGCCAACGCGCAGACCGCGGGAATCTCGTCGATCATGCGGACGATGAGCTCCCCGCCCGCAACTGAGCCTCGGATCGCGGCATGCGTGACGGTGATTTCGGCCATCGGCTCGTCTCCAGCGCCGTGCCCGCTCGGCCGGTGGGAGATGCGGGCCCCAAGCAAACGGAGCCAATCGAGCAGACCCGTGCGGGTCGGGTTGATGCACACGTCCTCCACGCTGACCTGGCTTCCGGGCACCATCGCGGCGGCGAGCAAGGGGAAGGCGGCGCTCGACGGGTCGCCAGGGACGTGCCACTCGAAGGGCTCCCAACCTCCGGCCCATTCGAGATTCGGATCGAGAAGGACCGAGGCCCCTGCGGTTTGCACTGGGACTCCAAGGGCGAGCATCATCCGTTCTGTATGGTCGCGGGAGAGAACAGGCTCTTCGATGGCCGTTGGGCCGGAGGCGTAGAGTCCACTGAGCAGGAGCGCGCTTTTCACTTGAGCGCTGGCGACCGGCATCGAGTATTCGATGCCCTTCAAAGCTTCGCCTTCGACCAGAGGTGCGATCGAAATTGGCGGGTACAGCTCCTCGGGTTTGGCGCCGGCGGTGCCTGCGATGTGTGCGCCTCGTGCTCGCAGCGGCTTGATCACCCGGCCCATTGGACGCCGCGTGAGGGACTCGTCGCCCGTCATGCGTGTGCCAAAGCGCTGTCCGCTCAAGAGGCCGGCCAAGAGGCGCATCGTCGTGCCGGAGTTGCCGCAGTCGATGAGGCCGGGCGGCATCTGCAGCCCGCGGAGCCCGACCCCGTGCACCAGGGTGGCTTCGTCGGTGCTCTCGACGACGACGCCCATCGAGCGGAAGGCCTGCCGTGTGGCCGCATTGTCCAGGCCCTCCGACAAACCCGTGATGTGCGACACGCCGCGTCCGAGCGCCCCGAAGATCAGGCTTCGGTGCCCGATCGACTTATCGCCCGGGACTCGAACGCTGCCGTTCAGCGGACCGGATCGACGAACACGGTATCGCTTCGTGGGTGCGCTAGACACGCGACTCCCTTAGCACGCGCGTGAGCGAGTCGAGAAAGCGCTGGTTCTCTTCAGGCTTACCCACCGTGACGCGGATCCAAGACTCGAGCGGCGCGGGCATGGCGCGTACGATGACTCCCTCGTGCAGGAGCGCCTCATAAACCGCCCTGCCCGGCCGTCGCACGTCGAGCAAAACGAAGTTTCCCTGGCTCGGCGCCACGCGCAGCCCGTTGGCTTCGAGAGCTGTGGCGAGCTTGCCGCGGTCGCGAACCGTGGCGTCGACGCTGCCGCGAAGATGGGTTTGATCCGCGAGCGCGGCCCTCGCTGCGACCTGGCCAGGCGTGCCTACGTTGAACGGCGCCCGCAACCGGTTGAGGGCGTGGACGAGCTCCGGGGTGCCCAGCACGTAGCCGACGCGCAGCGCCGCGAGCCCGTACGCCTTCGAGAAGGTCCGCAGGATGGCCAGGCGGTCGCGCGCGTCGCGGAGCTCGGTGGCGGGGCTGAAGTCATCGGCGTCGGCGTACTCGACATACGCCTCGTCGACGACGGCAAGCACGCGCTCCGGGAGCGAGCGAAGGAGCCGCTCCAGCTCGCCTTTGGCGATGTAGCTTCCGGTCGGGTTGTTGGGGTTCGAGACGAATAGGAGCTTCGTCTCCGCCGTGACCGCGTCGAGCAGGTCGTCGACGTTCCAATGCAGATGTTCTCGAAGCGGGACCGCCGTGAAGCTCAGCTCCTGCGCAACAGAGCCGATGCGGTAGCAAGGGAACGACGGATGGCCGAACACCGCGTGCTCCCCGCGGCTCGCAAGCGTACGGCAGATCAAGTCGATCAGCTCGTTGGAGCCGTTGCCGAGGCATAGCTGCGCGGCGGCGACCCCGTGATGTGCTGCCAGGGCCTCGCGCAGGTCGTGCCCCCGGGGATCTGGATAGCGATGCAACGCAAGCGCGTCACCCGAGACCGCCTCGATCGCTCTCGGCGAGGGCCCGTAGGGGTTCTCGTTCGACGCGAGCTTCACGACGTCGTCCATGCCGAGCTCGCGCTTCAGCTCTTCTTCGGGTTTGCCTGGCTCGTACGCCGTCAGCGCGAGAATGTGTGGTGCCGCGAGGTCGCTCATGGGGCTCGGTCAGCTAGGTCTGGGATAGCTTCCGAGGACTTTGGCATAACGGGCGATGCGGCGCAGCTCCTCCACCGCGGTGAGAATGGCCCGGTCAGTGATATGGCCGTCCATCTCGAGAAAGAAGACGTGCCGCCATTCGGTGCCAGTCGAGGGTCTCGATTCGACACGGGTGAGGTTGATCTCGCGATCGGCCAAGGGCTGGAGCGCGCGATGGAGTGCGCCCGGCTGATCGCCCGGCGCCATCGCGAGGACCGTCCGGTCTTGTCCGGTCCGCGACGGGAGGCGGTTGCCGACGACTCCGAACCGGGTGACGACATCGGAGTCATCCTCGAGCCGGTCGTCGATCAGCTTCAGGTCGTAGAGCTCCTTGAGCAGTGCAGACCCGAGTGCGGCGGCCTGGTCGTCCCCGAGCGCGAAATGGGCAGCGGCCTGTCCCGATTGAACGTCGACGAGAATGGCGTCCGGGTAGCGCGAACGCAGCTGCCTTTCGCACGCGGCGATGGCCGGCGCAGTGCCGTAGATTTTGATCACCTCCGACGCAGCGCCCGATTGGGAGAGGAGCTGGTAGCGGAGCGGGGCGATGCGTTCGGCGCAAAGCTTGGCATCCGTTGCGACCAGCCCCTTGAGCGTGGCGGTGACCGCGCCATCGGTCGTGGTTTCGAGGGGAATCACTCCGAAGGTTGCGTGGCCATGGAGCACGGCCTCGAGAACACCCGAGACGGACTCGGATGGGCGGAAGCTAGGTGCGTGACCGAAATAGTCGCGTGCAGCAGCATGTGCCAGGTCACCCGGGCCGCCGAAGTACGCCACGACGTCGGGCGTGGTCAGCTCGGTGCACGCAGAGAGGACTTCGCGAAAGACGGGCTCGATACTGTCGGCCGGGAACTCCTCGGCGAGTGCGCGCGCGCCCTCGATGATGTTGGCCTTTTTTGGCAAGCGCAGCGGCTCGTCGCCGGCTGCGTCTCGGAGCGCGTTGTATTCATGGATCGCGCGTGCTCGAGCGTTGAGCGCGCCCACGATCTGCCGGTCCGCCTCTTCGAGTGCTGCGGTGATCCGGCGAAGTCGATCATCCATGGTACCGATGGTAACAGCCCCCTCGTCGAAGGTATACCGTCGGCACGGTTTCGTTACTCGTCGTCGCTGCGCGCCAGGTCGCGGAGCCTCGCAAGTGTAACGAGCGCGTCGACCGGGGTCATACGCTCGACGTCGAGGGCTCGTAAGGTGGAGTCCACTTCGGAGCACCGCGGTAGCGCCGGTTCGAACAATGGCATTTGTGGCGCGGGCGCAGCCTCCGCCCGTGTTTCGAGCTCCTGCAGCTTGGTCTTTGCGCGGGCCAAGACAACCGGGGGAACGCCCGCGAGTCTTGCAACAGCCAGGCCATAACTCCGATTCGAGCCGCCGGGCACGAGCTGATGCAGCAGGACCATACTGTCATCATGCTCTTTTGCGGCAACGTTGTAGTTTGCGGCATTAGGCAGGCGATCGGCGAGCTCGCATAGCTCATGATAGTGGGTGGCGAAAATCGCCCGACAACGCGTTGCGTCGTGCAGGTGCTCGGCCACCGCCCAGGCGATCGCGAGCCCGTCGTAGGTGCTCGTGCCACGCCCGATCTCGTCGAGGATCACGAACGAACGCTCGGTCGCACCACGCAGGATGGCGGACGCTTCGGTCATCTCGACCATGAAGGTGCTCTGCCCGCGGGCCAGCTGGTCGCTCGCCCCGACCCGGGTGTAGACGCGATCTACGATGCCGATTCGCGCGCTCCTGGCGGCCACGAACCCGCCTGCCTGGGCCATGATCACCGCGAGCGCAGCTTGTCGCATCGCCGTCGACTTCCCGGACATGTTTGGACCCGTGAGCAGCATGAACCGGGTGCTTTCGGGGTCGAGCGCGATGGTGTTGGGGACGAAGCCGTCCTTGGCCGCGTAGCATTCGACGGTCGGGTGACGGCTATCTTCGAGGAAGAGCTCACGGGTGGCATCGACCGCCGGGCGAACGTATCCGCGACGGTGTGCGACCTCGGCGAGGGCGGCGCTCGTGTCGATCGAGGCAATGACCCGTGCGAGCCGGTGGAGTCGCGGCGCCTGGTCGCCGATGGCCTTGCGGAGGTCGACGAACGCTGCCGACTCGAGCGCGCGTGCGCGTTCGTCGGCGTGAAGAATGCGGTCTTGAAGCTCGGCGAGCTCCGCGGTGATAAAGCGCTCTCCGTTCGCGATCGTTTGTTTGCGAACGTACTCATCGGGCACGGCGTCGAGCTTGGATTTCGTGATTTCGATGTAGTAGCCGAAGACCCTGGTGAACCTGATCTTGAGTGAGCCGATGCCGGTGCGTTCCCGTTCGCGTCGCTCGAGATCGAGCACGATGTCTTTGGCGGTCGACGACAACGTGCGGAGCTCATCGAGCTCGTCGAGGTGTCCGTCCGCGAAGATCCCTCCCTGCCGGTCGATGGCTGGCGGCTCGTCGACTAGCGCGGCTTGGAGCAATCCGAGGACATCCGCGCACAAGTCAGCGCCCTGCAGTGAGGCCATCGCGTCGTCGAGGTCACTGCCCGGACGGTCGGCGAGCTGCGTGTGAAGCGCATTGGCGCTCACGAGGCCGTTGCGGATCACGCCGAGATCGCGCGGCGTGGCAAGGCCGACCGCGGCCCGTACCGCCAGACGTTCGAGGTCGCCGATTTCGCCGAGCCGCGCCCTGGCCTGGTCGCGGCAGCGGGCGTCGAGGAAGAAGAGCTCCACGGCGTCATGCCGCCGTCGGATGCGCTCGATGTCCGTCAGCGGTTCGAGCAACCGGGACCGGAGCGCTCGCGCTCCCATGGGGGTCTTGGTTTCGTCCAGGAGCTCGAGAAGCGAGCCGCGGCGATCGCCGTCGAGCGTGCGAACCAACTCGAGATTGCGAACCGCGGCGTCGTCCAAGACGAGGCGGTCACCGGCGGTGTAGAGCGTCGCCTGGTGAATCTGGGAACGAGCCTGGTGGGCGCGCGCGTAGTCGAGCACCAGCGCCGCCGCGCGCCCTGCGGGCTCCTCCCGTGCTAGCTCGGCCGCCTGTTCGGTGCTGAGCGATTCACCCAGGCGCCCCGGGCCGTCCGCGAGCTCGACGATGCGCAGCGCCGCATTGGGAAGACTTTGCCTGCAGAGCGATTCGAGCTCCGCGGCGCCCGCTTCGATCAGCACCTCGGCGGGGTCCAGTCGCACGAGCTCGCCGGTCCACTGTGGCCCAACCTCGACCACGCACGCGCGAAGCGTGCCGGTGGAGAGCTCGAGCGCGGCGACCCCTCCGTCACGTGTAGCGGCGACTAGGAAGTTCTCCGAGCGCGCGTCGAGCGCATCGGGCTCGAGGCAAAGCCCCGGCGTGACGACCCGCACCACCTCCCGGGGGACGACCCCGCGAACGCTCGACGGGTCGCCCATCTGCTCACAAATCGCCACCTTCTCCCCGTGACGGAGCAGTGCCGCAAGGTATCCGGCGGCAGCGTGATGCGGCACACCGGCCATCGGGATCTTGCTGCCGTCGGGGTCCGTGCCCCGTGACGTCAGCGCGATGTCGAGGATGTCGGCCGCCCGGACCGCGTCCTCGTAGAACATCTCGTAGAAGTCTCCCATCCGAAAGAAGATGACAGCGTCCGGGTGCTGGCCCTTCGCGCGCAGGAACTGGCGCATGACGGGGGTATGGTCCTTCTTTCGAGCCGTCCCCCGTACACCCATGAACCGGGTCTACTCAAAACTCTGGACGATGGAAAGCGGAGAAAAAACAACGCGCCGGACCCCCGCCTCGTAGTCGACGAAAAAGAGCTGGTCCTGTTCATCCGAAAAAAGCATCGACGCGGGCAGCGAACGCAGATTTGTGCTCGTGTCGAGCACTTCGACTACGAACTGATTCAGGATGTTGAAATTGAGCAACGCGACCGTGGAGTCGGAGATGGAAGTCTCTGCGGGGAACGGTCCGATCTGAAAGCTCACCACGGGGTTGATGAACTCTGCATCCTCGAAGGCACGGGCGGTGAGGAACGTGTCGACGTCGTCGATCTGGATCGGGCGCGTCTGGTCGAAAATGCATTCCCCTGTGGTGGCGTCTGCGACCACGCGGTGAATGAATCCCGATGTCGTGCCGGTGACCGCGTACGCGTCCTGTGTGTGGATCTGGTACGCAGTGTACTGATTGAAGCAGAAGCGAACCTCGTCGAGAGTGTACCGACTGGGGTTGGGCGACGGCCCGATTTCGAGCTGATTATTGAAGGCGCGGATGATCGGGAACCAAACCGGGAAGTCGTCGATGTCCTCTTCCAGGTCTTCGAACTGCTTGCAGTTGGGGTCGTCCCGGGTGTTGGGAGGCAAGTCGCCCGTGATCAGGACACGGTCGCCACCATACGAATCGAGGAGATCGATACTCAAGTCGCTGTCGATGGGCGGGCCCTGCTGCTGCCCGAGCACGCCGACCTGGCATAACGGCACGTCCCCGCCGAGGAACCAATTGCCCGGCTGCCCGTCGAACGACTCGTCAGAGAAGAGGCCGAGGCCGCCCTCCGATTCTGGGATCAAGCCCCCCCATGCTGCGTCCCAACGCTGCGTGAAGTTGCTCCACACTTGAGATGAGGTGCAAATCAACGCGTCGTCGTCGCTAGCCCCCGTCCCGACTCCAAACGCGTTGAACATCGAGGGCCGGCAACTGATGAACTCGAGCCCCGGTCCGTCGGAGTTCGCCGCGTCCCCAGTGGTTTCGTCGATCTTCCCGGGCGCCGTGTTGAACTGAAGCGACGGGGTGCCGTCGACAGTGATGAAGGTGGACGGGGTAAAACCAAATCGCCGACGGTGCCGCCGGATACTCGCGAACTGGTCCGGCCCGGTTTCGGCGAGCGTGCAGGCGATGGCACCTTCCCCGCCACGACACGGCGCGTTGAGATCGTAGACGTCGAGAAAGAACATGGTGCCGTTCGAAAGGCTCACCGCCAGGAAGACGCCACGCATGTTCCTAGGGTTCTGTGCAAGCGCGAATGCGTCCCCGTCGCTCGAGCGGCAGATGTCCTCCTCCGGCACCCTGGCGCCGCCCGTGTCGGGGTCTGGCTCCAGGTTGTAGAACGGTGAGATGACTTCGATGGAGCGGACATTCGAGAACGCGGACCGAACCCGATTGCGCGATTCGACGTTCTCTTCGTTGGCGCGAGCCGAGATCCCCGCGACGACGGGGAGCACAGCGCCGAACGTTGCAGGCGCGTCTTCCGAGTATTCGATCGCGAGCACGCTGCTGTCGGTCGCGCTCACGGCGTAGACGTAGCGATCGGTCGCGGCCCGGTCGGATGGATCCGAGGTGGCCGGCACGTAGGGCGTCACGTCGACATCGCTCGTCGGTGTGCCGGTGACGATTGGTTCGATTGGGGTGGCGCCGTCCGCAAACAAGGTGAATCGGTGAATCACCGGTTGATTGGCGTCGGCGACGAGCAGGACATCGTCGGCCGGATCCTCGGGGAGACCATAATCGATGGCGAGTGCGACTGGGCTCGGCCCGGTGTCGGGCCCGTCGACGCAGGTTGCGGTCGTCTCGACCGTCTTGATGAACCGACCCTGGCGACTCTCGAAATCTTCGGGACAAATGCGATGGTAGTCATTTTCGTCCGACGGAGGCGAAGGCACCGGCGTGACCGAGTCGCAGTCGTACTCGTTCAGCTGGATGAACTGTGGCGTGCCGAGAGACCCGTGGACGTTCGTCATGCCATCGGGGCTCGGGGTCGTGATCACCGGGATCTGCGCGATCTGGCCGAGCTCTGGAATCGCGGCGTACAGGAATCGATAGGTGATGTCGCCCGTGGCTCCTGTGACGCGGTCTTCTTGGTCGCGGGAGATCTCGCCGACCGACGCGAGTTCGTGCAGTGCGAGATCCGTCGGCGCTGCCTCGAAGCGCACCTGCTGGGTCGGCGACGCGGAGTCGCCGGTGATGACCGCTTCCGTCGGAATCGCCTGCACGCTCTTCGGGCTGAAACTGCTCACATAGGTATAGGTCGGCTCGAAGGGCGAGATCTGGATTCCCGTCGGCTGCTCGCCGACGCGTAGCGCGGTCACGCCGGGCACGGTGCGGTTGGTGTCCAAGATCGCCGAGCGCGTGAAGCTGACCACGGCGACCTCCCCGGTTTGGGTCTGGGTCACCGCGCCCAAGAACTGAGCTTCGACTTCGGGCGCAAACACTGTCTCGGCGACACAGACCTCTGCCGGCAGAACTTGTCGGAGGTCGAAGAGGTTCCCCGTAATCAGCTCTAGGTCCGCGCACAGGAGTTGAATCTTCTCGGAACGGTCGAGAGATGACAGGACGACGTTGTTGGCGTTGCCTCTGCACGACGTGAGCACGAGCGCGCACGAGACGATGACGAGGAACCGATTCATCGCGGCAACTCCGATACGGGTTGCGGCAAGCCTACGAGGCCGAGGAGCTGTGGTGAGCACTCTTCGGGGCCGTCGCTGCCGCCTTGGAGGCAAGCAACGAGCGGCCGCAAGTCGGCAACGCGAAGCACCGAGGTGCTGAAATCGGCGGTGTACATGAGAAGTCGCGGGCCATCGATGACGAACTCGAAGGCACCGCTGATGTTCGTCAGGATGGTGATCCCCTGGAACTTGTCGGTGTCGATGACCTGCACGCTTCTCGCGAGGAAGCAGCTCACGAACGCCAAGAGCACGGTGTCGCGTCCGGGGACGGGGACTTCAGCTACTTGAATGCGCGAAGGGTCACGGCAGGTCGGAATCTGCCCGAGCATGCTCAAGTCCCCACCTGCAACATCGCTGCGGGCGACGATCAGGGCTTCGGGCGAGCGCGCTACGATGTACGCGAGGTTCCGGTCCGGCCGGGGGTCGAAGCGGATGTCACGATTGCTAGTCCCGGTGTCGAGCCCTGACACGAAGAGGGGACCCGCGTCGAACAGGTAGCTCTGCGTGGGGTCCCCGTCGATGCCGATGCCGAGGCGGACGATCGCCGCGACTTCTGCGCTGGGAATCCAGGCCCGTTTGGCCCCCGGCTCGTAAGTGATGGTCACCTGCTCCGGG
>CALLDH010000129.1 GCA_937998345.1 uncultured bacterium
GCCAGACCGCCTGCGATCCACTCTCGAAAAGCTTCCGCTACGGACGATCGATCAGCTGTACGTGGCGGTCTTACGGCGGGCGAAAAAGGGATAGGCCCGCCATGACCACCGACGCCGTGAACATCAAGCCCAAGCCGGAAGGCCTCGATAGGCCTTATGTCCCCACCATCATCAAAGTCATGTCCAAGGTGAACACGGCGGTTTACCGATGGACCGGTGGCGTGGTCGGTTCGACCTGGCGGGTTGGGGGCGCGTTCCCGTGGGGCATCCCACTGCTCCTGCTGACGACCATCGGACGCAAGACCGGGCACCCGAGAACTCTGCCGCTGATCTACATCGAGGAAGGCGACAACATCATCGTCGTGGCGTCGAAGGGCGGACTCCCTTCGGAGCCTCTCTGGTACAAGAACCTCGTGGCGAACCCCGAGTGCGATGTCCAGATCAAGCGGCGCAAGATGAAAGCGAAAGCTCGCACAGCGTCGCCCGAAGAGCGTGAAGCGCTTTGGCCGAAGCTCGTGGCCCACTATCCGGACTTCGCAAGCTACGCGACGTGGACCGACCGCATCCTCCCGGTCGTGATTCTCGAGCCCGTTGGCTGAGCTTCAAAGCTCCTCGAGGCGACTGCGCAGGTCGTGGATGTATTGCCGGAACTCGAAGTAGTGGGCGATGTGCATCTGCGGAATGTGAATGTTCCGCGTCGCATCCTCGATGGCATCGAGCTCCGCTAGATAGGCGTCTCGGTTGGCTTGTTGGTCCGTTGAGTTCTCGATGCGCTGCATTCGTCTATAGAACCCGCGGAGCGCCAGTCGGGCCCTCATCTCGATCACGATGGGAATGCCTTTGAACACGCTCGAAGCGACGACCAAGACCGGGACGACGTACACGATCAAGCGATCGACCCAGGTGGCGAGCCAGAAGGGCAAGTACTTCCGCAGACCACTGGGGCCTTTGTCGTAGTAGCGCTTGGCATCCGCGCTCAGCGGCAGGGAGGTGTAGTCCTGACTCGGGAACGTTCCGCGCTCGGCCAACAACGACGGGCCGCCGTGAAGGCTCGTAGCCGCGTCGAGAAACAGGTCGACCAACGCGGGGTGCAGGTGCTCCCGGGCGACCAGGTTGATCGCTGGGGCGACGACGCGAACATCCTGCCTCGGGATCATTTGCGCGAGGTCGAAGAGCCCCTGTGGAATGAGTAGCTCACCGACATCCGGCTGGATTCGCCGGTAGACGTCCGCGTGTTGGACAGACACCGCGTGCACTCCGTCCGCATCGAGCAGACGCCGAATCGATTTCGCCCCTGATTCACCGGCCAGGAAGATCGCGTCGAGATTCCCGGCGAGCAAAGCGTCGGCAGCTTCAATCGGCGTGAGCTCTTCATATGGTTTGCTGTCAACCAAGTCGGCGACGCCAAAGACCCGGAGCAGTGCATGAGCGGTTGCCCGGGCATCGCTTCCTGGTCGGCCGGCAAAAACGCGTTTGCCACGCAAGTCGGTGAGCTCGACGATGGCAGCGCCATCCCTGACGAACACCCAAGTAGGTTCGAAATACAAGCTGCCCAATGATTCTAAGCCCGCCGGCTGCTTCCCATCGCCCACTTCTCGCTCGGCACCGGATTGCAGGAAGCCAACGGCTGGTTTGGTGCCGTCGGATAGTCGGCGCAGGATGTCGCCAGAGCCAGCTGTCGAAACAATCTTGGCACGTATACCGTGCGCCTGAACGTAGTCGGCGTATCGTTCGGCCCATTGATAGGAACGGCTGCTTTGCGGACCGGCAAGAATGCTCACTTCCTTGGGCACCCCCGGCCGTAGCCAGCTCATCAGTAAGATGAGCCCGACCAAGGCAACCGCGGCGACGATCGCGATGGCTCGTTTGTACTCCGATAAACGCTCCACATCCTTCCAATAATCGGTTTTGAGGCTAGTATCCACGCGATGCTTCGCGCTTCGGGGGTCTTTGCCATTGCTCTGCTCGTCGATCTGGTAGTCGTCTCGGGGGTGGCGAGAGCAGGGAACAGCGATGACGTGGTGGCGGGCAGCGACGTCGCGCTCACCGGAGGTGCGGTCGTGGCCAACGTGCACACCGGCGGCGCGATGTGGTTCAACCCCGCGGGTGTGGCGCGGCTCGACGCCCGGTCGGTCGACCTGACGGGCGCCGTGCTCAGCTACAACATCATCAGCGCCCCAGGCGTGCTTTCTATCGAAAGCGGGGAGCAAAGCGAAGGGGACTTCTCGGCCCTGCAGGCCATCCCCCGAGCTCTGACCTTTGTCGCGTCCCCACGGCCCGCCCTGCGCTGGGGCATCGGCTTCTTCTTCTCGCGCTCGCTTAGTCGCTTTCTACAGGATTCGGTTTCGACGCAGAGCGATTCCCTCGAGCCCTCTGAGTTCTACGCGACCGCGGACGAGACCAAGTCGCTCTACCATTTGAGCTCTGCCCTGGCTTGGAAGAAGAGTGACAAGTTTCTGCTGGGCGGCGGGTTCGACATCGTGGTCGCCACGCAACGACTCACCGAAATCGTATCCGGAGCCTATGGTGTGAGCGACGCCGGGGTGCGCGGCGCCGGGGGAACGTTCAACAGGAGTCTCAACCAGGCGATCTCGGGCGGCGGCATGCAGATGAAGCTC
>CALLDH010000130.1 GCA_937998345.1 uncultured bacterium
GGGCTCGGTGGCTGCCCCTACGCACCCGGCGCGGCAGGCAACCTCGCGACCGAAGATTTGGTGTACACCCTTCACGGGATGGGGATCGAAACCGGCATCGACCTCGACAAGCTTTGGCAAGCCGGACAAGTCGCCGAAGCGATTGTGGGCCGTGAGCTGCCGGGTAAAGTGCACCGTGCCGGCGTACGGTCGCTGGCGAAGTAAGGGAACGACGTGCCAGTTCAAGACCTCCTCGAATACATCGACGCCTCGCCCACCCCATTCCACGCGGTCGCCGAAACCGTCAACCGATTGGACGCCCACGGATATCGCCCGCTCGATGAAGCGGAGCCGTGGAAGATCAGCGCCGGCGACAAGGTGTACGTCGTTCGCGGTGGCGGCTCTGTCGCGGCATTTCACATGGGCAGCAAGCCCGCCCACGAAGCAGGGTTTCACCTGGTCGGCGCGCACACCGATTCACCGAACCTTCGGGTCAAGCCCAACCCGGAGCTGAAGAAAGCGGGCTACGGGCAGCTTGGCGTCGAGCCGTACGGTGGCGTTTTGCTGCACACGTGGCTCGACCGTGACCTCTCCATCGCCGGACGCGTATTGCTTGCGGATGCCGGCTCGCGACTCGTCGACTTTGGGCGCGAGCTCCTGCGGATCCCTTCGCTCGCAATTCACATGAACCGCAAGGTCAACACCGAAGGCCTCAAGCTCAATGCGCAGAAGCACATGGCGCCCATCGTCATGCTGAACGACGTCGAAGGGAGGGACCTCCGGGCGCTGCTCGCCGAGGAGCTCGGCGACGTCAAGCCCGACGACGTGCTCGCGTGGGATTTGATGGCGTACGACGTGCAGCCTGCGACACGAAGCGGCGTGAGCCGGGAATTCATTCATGCGTCCCGTATCGACAACCTCGCGAGCTGTCATGCAGCCCTCTCCGCCATGAACGATTCGGAAAGCGACGCGGAGATCACACGGGGTATCGTCTTGTATGACCACGAAGAGGTCGGCAGCCGCAGCGCGCAAGGAGCCGCGTCGGACTTCTTGCGAAGCTGTCTGCAGCGCTTATCCGGGGAGTCATCCGAGGACTATCATCGCGCCGTCGCCAAGTCGTTCTTGATTTCGGCCGACATGGCCCACGCGGTCCACCCGAACTACACCGACGTCCACGAGCCAAAACACCAACCGGTGCTCGGCGGCGGGCCCGTCGTGAAGATCAACGTCAACCAATCGTACGCCACCGATGGCGAGAGTTGGGCGAGCTTCGAGCGCTGGGCGCGTGAAGCGGATGTCGGCACCCAGCGCTTCGTCGTTCGATCCGACCTCGCATGCGGCAGCACCATCGGTCCGATCACAGCCGCCGAGCTCGGCATCCGAACGGTCGACGCGGGCAACCCAATGCTCTCGATGCACTCGTGCCGCGAGGTCGCCGCCGCCGCCGACGTGCCCAAGATGATCGACGTCATGAAGCGCTTCTTTGATGCCTAAGCACTCCAAGCCGCCGGGACCTCCCAACCGCTTCGGACTTGGCAATCTACGCGGAATGATGGCCGACCAGCTCGCGTACATGACGGCCGCGGCCGAATACGGGCGGCTGTCGAGCCTCCCGATTCTCTTCGAGCCCTATGTCTTGGTTCGTGACCCGGAGCTCATTCAGCAAAGCTTGGCGCAGGGCCACACGGTCATGCTCAAGGATCGCTTCACGCATGAGCTCGGACGCGTGCTGGGTCAAGGTCTGGTGACGAGCGAGGGTGACCTCTGGCGCAGGCAACGCAAGCTGGTCGCGCACGCATTCATCCCGAGACGCATCCAGACTTACGGCGATGCAATGGTCGCAGCGGCGCATCGTTCGCTCGACGACTGGAGCGATGGCCAGGAGATCGTCATCCACAAGGCGATGGCCGAGCTCACCCTCGACGTGGTGGGCCGCACGCTCTTCGATGCCGACGTGCGAGGCACCGCGAGGGAGGTCGGCCACGCGCTCCATGTGATCAGCGACTTCTACACCGAAGTCTTGGAAAAGCCGATCCAGCCGCCCGAGTGGTGGCCCTCCCCGCGCATGTTTCGGTTCCGCAAGGCCGTTCGGAATGTCGACCGTATCGTCACGGGCATGATCGAGGATCGACGCAAGAGCGGCGAAGACCGAGGCGATCTTTTGAGCGCGCTTCTTCAAGCACAAGACGAAGACGGCGGCGGCATGAGTGACGAGCAGCTTCGCGACGAATGCATCACCCTGTTCCTGGCGGGACACGAGACCACCTCGATCGCGCTGGCCAACACGTTCTATCTGTTGTCGAAGCACCCGGAGATCGAAGCGCGTGTGCATGAGGAGGCCGCGGCCGTGCTGGGAAACCGGCGTGCGACGTCGGAGGACTACCAGCGCCTCGAATACACCGAACGCGTCATCAAGGAGTCGATGCGGCTGTATCCGCCCGTGTACACGATTGGGCGGCAACTCCTGGAAGATTTCGAGCTCGGGGGCTACACCATAAAAAAGGGCGTCACCCTGCTCTTTTCACAGTGGGTCACGCACCGTCGCCCGGAGTGCTTCGCGCACCCCCTCCGCTTCGACCCCGACCGCTGGCTTCCCGAGCCCGCCAAGGCGATTCACAAGTACGCGTACTTTCCGTTCGGCGGTGGTCCGCGCATTTGCATCGGCAATCATTTCGCCATGATGGAAGCGGTCCTGGTGCTTGCAACTTTGATACGTCAGTACCGCTTAGAGATCCTTCCGGGTCAAACACTCACGCTCAAGCCATCGGTGACCCTTCGCGCCGCCGCGGATTTGAACATGCGACTGGTGTCGCGTGGTTCCGAGCCGGCAAGGGCCGCATAGCCCCCGCTCCCTGCTGCGGCGCAGCGTGCATGTCCGAAACTGGCCATTGATCGTATCAGCGACGCCGTGTTACTCGACTCGCTCGCGCACTTGGATCGTCGGCACGCCGCCTCCGACCCGTTACCCGCTGCGCACTGGAGGAGATCATGGGTGCACCTGTTTTTGGAAAGTTGTGGAGTTCCTGCTTGCTAGTGCTGGGCACGGCACTTGCCGTGTCTGTTGTAGGTGCGCCGCCGGCGAGTGCGAGCCCGCAATTGCTGGACGCTTGGGAGACTACCTACGGCCCCGGTACGGACTGGGATTCGCTATCGGCCGAAAACGCCCGCTGTCAGCTGTGCCATGAGACCACGGGCGAGCCCTGGAACGGGTACGGCTGGGACCTTCGTGAAGCGCGGTTTCTGGAAGAATGCGACCTCGTGGGAGATGGCTGGAACCCCAATTCCGACGCCGAGAGGTTCGAGTGTGTCGAGGGGTGGGACTCCGACGGTGAAGGGAACTGGAACGACGTAGAGATCCTTGCCAGCACGCAACCGGGCTGGACCGCCGGACCCAACAACATCCTCTTCTACATAGATGGCAGCTTCGATGTAGACGTGCTCCCGCCGGAGGGCATCGGACAGTACGATCCGGATGGAACCGGTGGCACGGGCGGCACCGGCGGAGCCGGTGGCGGCGCTGGCGGCGCTGGCGGCGCTGGCGGCGCTGGCGGCGCTGGCGGCATGGACACGTTGCCCCCTGGGCAATACAAGCGGACCACGCAGGTTGTCCGGCCCGGCCAGTCGATCCAGGAGGCCGTCGACCGGGCCAAGGAGGGCGCTCGCATCTACGTCCTGGCTGGTGTGTACATGGAGCACGGCAACGCGACCAACGGCCTGAATATCACCAAGAACGGCATCCGGCTGATCGGGCAGAACCGCGGCAACCAGGACAAAGTCAAGGACAAGGACAAGGACAAGGACAAGGACAAGCCAAGGGGCGTGACCATCAGGAACACGAATGGTCAGCGCAATGGCATCGCCGTTGTTCCGCCGATGGTCACCGAGTGCATGAGTTGCCACTCCAGCATGGAGTTGCCGTTCCCGCTGCTTCCAGGCATCGAGCCAGGACTGCCGGACCCCGAGCCTCTTGTTTACGACATTGAGGTGAAAAACATCGAGATCGAGGGCTTCAGGAACGGGCTGTTCACCGAGCGAGTCGACGGCTTCGTATTCGACAATGTCACGTCCACCGACAACGTAGGCTACGGAATCTTCCCGACGCTGTCTTATAATGGCGTCATCACGAACAGCGTCGCCAGGGGTTCGCACGACAGCGGAATCTGGATCGAGACCTCCGAGAACGTCGTCGCGAGCAACAACTTCGTCGAAGGCAACGTCAACGGCTTCGAGGTTTCAAACAGTGACAACATTCTGCTCATCGACAATGAGGCAAGAGGCAATACGGTCGGTGCCGCGATCCTGCTCCTGCCGGACATCTTCGACGACCGACCTGGCGCCACGCGCATCGATCTGGTGAACAACTGGCTCCACGACAACAACAAGGAAAACACGGCCCCGGGAGGCATTCTCTCGGAGATTCCCCCGGGAATCGGGATCTTCATCCTGGGCACGGACGATGGGTTGATCGAAGGAAACCTGATCGAAAACAACGACTATGTCGGGATTGCCATTACCGATTACTGCGCGGTCACCAGCTTGACCAGCTTCCCCTGTGGGTCGGACCCGGATAGCTCGAACCCTGCGTTCCTCTTGGATCAAACGGCCAAGAATAACCACGTCGTGAGCAATGTTCTGGTCAACAACGGAACGAATCCGCCGCCTCTCCCGTTCGGCGCGCTCGCTGCCCAGCTCACGTTGGGCACGCTGCCGGTGGACTTTCTTCCCTTCCCTGAGGAGCTGTTTCCCTTCTTCCCCCCAGAAGACTTCACCCCGTACCACGACAATTGCTACGAGAACAACCAACTCGACGCGCTCTCGTTGCAGTTCTTCTCGTTGTACGACTTCACGGTTTGGCAAGAATTTGAAGGCCCACCGCCGCCATGGGACCTGCCCACGTGTCCGGCACCCTGAACCCACCGCTCGCGTGACCGCGACAGCGACCCCGCGCACCCGGGTTGACCTTCCCACGGTCGATCCGGGTCGCGACCCCACCCGGATCGGGTCGCGAGACGAGGTTGTGCGAAGGTTGGGCCAGACCACTGAATTCGCCCGACGGTGGCCGCGCGGCCTGCGGTTTTTCCTGCGTCTTTGGCCTCCGTGAGGGGCCGTGTCTTGCGCTCTCTTTTCAGCGCCCCCCGCGTCTGGGATAAGAACTCATGACGGCGGTAGTCGAGAAGGAGCTGCACGAGCTCGGCAATGGCATCTACGCGTACACGCAACTGCCGGGGTCTTGGGGTTGGAGCAATGCCGGGCTGATCACCGACGGTGATCAGAGCCTGTTGGTCGACACTCTGTTCGACGAGAAGATCACATCCGAGATGCTCGAGTCGATGCGCCGCGCAACTCCGGCCGCGGCTCGCATTGGGACCGTGGTCAACACGCATGGGAACGGCGACCACTGCTATGGGAACTCGCTCGTCGCGGACTCGGAAATCATCGGCACTCCTGGGTGCGTCGAAGACCTTAGAGAAGGTCCCCCAAGCCGCAACAACCTCTTGCTGCGCGCAGCAAGGGTGATCGGTGCGCTCGGTGCTGGCGGGAGGATGCTTGGCAGGGTGCTCAACACCGTGGGGATCGATCGAGTCGCGCTGCTCGCGGAGGCAGGGCCGCTCGCGCTTCCGGCGTTTAGTGATTTCGACTTCGCTAACGCCAAGCTCACGCTCCCCAATCGCACCTTCCAAGGCGAGCTCGAGCTCCAGGTCGGGGACAAGAAGGTCATTCTCATCGAAGTCGGCCCCGCGCACACGCGCGGTGACGCGGTCGTCTGGGTGCCGGGCGATAAGACCCTTTTCACGGGCGATATCCTGTTCAAGAATGCGCATCCCATCATTTGGCAGGGTCCGGTTTCCAATTGGATCGCAGCGCTTCGTCGCCTGCTCGACATGGACATCGAGACCGTCGTGCCCGGTCACGGTCCCTTGACCGATAAATCCGGCCTCGCAGAGATATTGCACTACCTCGAAGTGCTGAGCGTGGAGGCGCGTCGTCGCTACGATGCCGAGATGAGCGTCGAAGACGCGGCCCGCGATCTCACCCTAGACGAGTTCAGAGGATGGCTCGATGCGGAGCGTGTCTACGTCAACATGCATACGCTCTACCGCGACTTCGCCGGTGACAGCGAGCCAGCTGATCCTCTCACTCTGTGGGCCGGAATGGGGAGGATGCGGAAGCACATGCAGCGCGGATGAATCCGCCCGCCTACTGCGAACGCGGTTTGGTTTAATTACACCGCCCGCCCACCCCCACCCGTAGTCCTCCCTGCCGCGGCAGTCGCTTCGCTCTGCCTTGGCGGCGCTTTGCGCCGGGCTTCGCCTTCGGCTCGCGCTGCCGCCTGCTGGATGGACGGGGGGGCGGCTCCCTAGGTTAGCTCGAAGTCCTTGCAGAACAGCAGCGCGGCGCTTGGGTCGTCGTAGCGCGACTTGCGGTGCCGGTGCGTTGGGAAGCCGTGGGCGCACCCTGCTTTGGGATTGAACAGGACACAGTCTTCGCAGTTCCACTTGAGCCGGAATCTCTCGCGCTGCTCGCGAAAGCGTTCGTCCTGCTCAACCTTCATTCGAAGGCTCGATCGTGTTCACGCGGCGCTCGTGGCGGCCACCTTCGAAGGTTGCGTTCAGGAA
>CALLDH010000131.1 GCA_937998345.1 uncultured bacterium
TAGCTCCTGCAGACACAGAACATCGGGCCGCGCCGCGTCGAGCCAGTCGATCACGTGCTGCCGGCGCGCCCGGATCGAGTTCACGTTCCACGTGGCGACCTTCATGCCGGTATGAAGTAGCATGGAATCATGACGAAGAAGCGAATCGAGACGAACCAGGCGCCGGCCGCCATCGGCCCGTACTGCCAGGCAGTCGTCGCCGGGGAGTGGCTGTACTGTTCAGGGCAGCTCGGGCTCGACCCCAACGAGGCCGAGATGGTGGGCGGCGGAGATATCGAAGCGGAGACGCGGCAGGTGCTGAAGAACCTGGACGCGGTGCTCGAAAAAGCTGGGGCGAGTCGAGGTGATGTCGTGAAAGCCACTGTCTATCTGACAGATATGAATGAATTCTCGAAGATGAATCAGGTTTATGCCGCCTTCTTCGAGGGGCTCGTTCCGCCAGCGCGGGCAACCGTGCAGGTCGCGGCCCTGCCCAAAGGCGCGAAGGTCGAAATCGACTTCACCGCGAGGGTCGAAGGCTAGGCGCTGAAGGGGTCCCGGAGGTCCGCGGTGTCTTCGCGGTCGGGTCCTACGCTGACCACGCCCACGCGGCATCCAACCTCCCGTTCGATTCGTGCGAGATACCGCTGCGCGGCGGGGGGAAGGTCGCTCCGGCTGCGGCACGTGGTCAGATCTTCGCTCCAGCCCTCGAGCGTTTCGTAGATGGGTTGGACCGATTCAACCCGCTCGTACGGCGGGTAGTCGAGGCGCTCGCCGTCGAGCTCGTAGGCTACGCAAATCTCGAGCTCCGGCAGAGCCGACAGCACGTCGAGCTTCGTGATCGCCAGCTCGCTCAGGCCGTTGACCGCTACTGCATGCCGGAGTGCCACGAGGTCGAGCCAGCCGCAGCGGCGGGGGCGTCCCGTGGTGGAGCCGTACTCTGCGCCCGCATCGCGGAGCCGTTGTCCCGTTTCATTATCGAGCTCGGTGGGAAAGGGACCGCCGCCGACACGAGTGGTATAGGCCTTTGCGATCCCAATGGCGCTGCGAATGTGCGTCGGGCCGATGCCTGCGCCCGCACAGGCCCCGCCGGCAACCGCGTTCGAGCTCGTGACGAAGGGGTAGGTGCCGTTGTCGATGTCGAGCATCGTCCCCTGTGCACCTTCGAGGAGGATCTTCTCGCCCGCTTGTATCGATGCGCGAACGATTGTCCCGGCGTCTCCGATGTATGCCCTGAGCAGTTCACCGAGCTCCGCGTACTGCTTCACGATCTCGTCGCTGGTCGGAAGAGTGCCCCCGAGGTCCTCGGCGACCGGACGCCAGCACTCGAGGTTCGCGTCGAGGTTGCGACGCAGTCTATCGGTGTGGAGCAGGTCACCCATGCGAACGCCACGCCGCGCGACTTTGTCCTCGTAGCAGGGGCCGATGCCGCGTTTGGTGGTCCCGATTGCCCCGCCCGACTTCTTCTCGCGTAGCTCGTCGATCAACTTGTGGTGCGGCAAGACGACATGCGCGCGCTGACTCACCAGGAGGCGGCCCTGCGTTGCAACGCCGCGTTCATTCAGCGCTTCAATCTCCTTGAGGAAGACCGCCGGGTCGATGACGGTGCCCTGGCCAACGACGCAGCGGGTCTGCTCGTGAAGGATCCCCGAGGGAATCAGATGAAGGATCTGTTTCTCGCCATCGACCACCAGCGTGTGGCCGGCGTTCGCGCCGCCGGCGTATCGGACGACGAGGTCGGCGTAAGGGGCGTAGAGGTCGACGACCTTACCCTTGCCTTCGTCCCCCCACTGAGCTCCTACCACCACCAATGCACTCATGATTCGTTCCCAACTCGTGCCCAAGAAGACATTTCGACGAACAGCTCGTCGCTCGGCTCACCTTTGAGCGCCCGCGAGCGGCCGTCCTGTACGCGCACGAGATGCGTGCGGTTCCCTCGTTGCCAGATCAATAGATCGTAATCCCACGCTTTGGCGTATTGCTTGGCTTCGTTGTCGCTCTTGGCAGGGATGACCGCCGCGCGCGCGCCACGTTTTCGCCAGAGCGCTGCCGTCTTGCTGCGGCGGGCATAGCTGCCGCCCGCCACCACGACTCGCAAGGGCAGCTCGCCTCGGAGGGAGACGCCCGCGTCGGAGAGTGCCCACAGCACGTTATCGACTTCGAAAGCAAAGCCGGTCGCCGGCGCAGGCGCGTCGTATCGGCTCAGCAGGTCGTCATAGCGACCGCCCATCCCCAGCGGCTCTCCGGGCCCGGCGGCCAGAAGCGTCATGCTCACACCTGTGTAATAGCTGTGACGGCGCAGGTCGCTGAGGTCGATGGCGACGCGGTCGCCGAAGCCCGCCAATTCGAGGCGGTCGACCACACGCTCGAGCTCGTCGAGTGCGCGCTTGGCCGCCGCATTGCGGAGCCGCCGGCGTGCATCGCCGATCACCGAGCGGCCGCCGTAGAGATCGCAGAGCATGAGCAGCCGTTTGCGCTCGGCGGCGACGACGCCAGCATCCTTGAGGAGCTTCTCCAGATTGGTCGCATCCTTGGCCGCGAGCGTTTCGACGACCGCGAGGCGCGCGTCTTCCGGCACGTGGTCGAGCACCTCGGTGCCGATCTTCACCTGCGCGAGCTCGACCAAGAAGTCCTGTAGGCCCACGCGTTCACATGCGCGAACGGCGACTTCGATGACCTCGGCATCCGCTTCGGGCCCCTTCAACCCCACACATTCAATTCCGCACTGCAGAACCTGACGTTGCTTGCGCGCGCGGCCACGGCGGCGCCGCACGATCGTGCCCTCGTAACAGAGACGCCAGGGTGCCGGGCGGTCTTGAAGCCGAGTCGCGACGATGCGAGCGATCTGCGGGGTGATGTCCGGACGCAACAACGCGACCTCGCCCGAGTCGGGTTCGACGAAGCGCACCAGGTCACGGCGGTCGACGGTGCCGAGGCCGCGTTCGATGACCTCGGCGTACTCCACCGGCGGCGTTGTCACACGCTGGTAGCCGTAGAGGTCGAACGTATCCATAAGCCGCTGCCACAGCAGAGTCCGCGTCATGGACGCAGGGGGCAGCAGGTCGCGCATTCCGCCGGGCGGAGTCAACGGCAGACCCGGAGCCGAGCTCCCGAGCCGCGACTCGTTCCGGCTTGGCCGCTTTCGCGCCGGTGGGGGCATCTCAGAGCCTCAGAGTATGCACACTACTCACGTGGTCGATACCGCGAAGATCTTCGAGCGCATCGTTGCCAACCGTCGAATCGACATTCCAAAGAGCCAACGCTTGGCCCCTCTTCTCGTCGAGCCCCACCTGCATCCGGGAAACGTTGATCCCTCGGCTACCGAGCAGGGTGCCGACCGACCCGATGACGCCGGGGCGGTCCTGGTTGCGCATGATGATGACCGAGCCTTCCATGACGGCGTCGATCTCGTAGCCCTCCAAGCCGACAAGGCGCGGCTCACCCTTGCGGCCCGGCGTACCGGTTGCCGTGTGGATGCCCTTCTCGCCGGTGACGGTCACGCGCACCGTGGTGGCGTACCGGTCGCTCGCCTCTTTGACCTCGGCGAGCCGAATGCCGCGCTCTTGCGCCTCGTACGGAGCGCTGATTGGATTGACGGGTTCTTCGAGGTGGTGTTCGAGGAAGCCGGCCAGGGCCGCCCGCGCGATCGGCGTCACCCCGAGCTCTCCGGCCTCGCCGGTGCAGGTCACCCTGAGCTCGCGCACGTCGATCGGGTCTAGCTGACCGATCAGGCTGCCGAGCGCTTTGGCGACGTCGAGGTAAGGACTAAGCCGCTCCGCGATCTCCTGTGGGAGGGCGGGCACGTTGACCGCGTTCTTGACGATGCCGAGCTGAAGGTAGCCCACCGCTTGCTCTGCGATTTCGATCGCCACGCGTTCCTGCGCCTCTGAGGTCGAAGCCCCAAGGTGCGGCGTGCACAACACGTCGTCGAGGCCGAGGAGTGGGCTATCGGGGTCAATCGGCTCTTTGCTGAACACGTCGAGCGCGGCGCCCGCGATCTTCCCTTCGGTGATCGCACGAGCCAGGGCCTCTTCGTCGACGATGCCGCCTCGGGCCGCGTTGACGAGCAAGGCGCTGCTCTTCATTTTCTCGAACGCCGAGTCGTTGAACATGTTCTTCGTCTCGGGCGTGAGCGGCGCGTGTATCGTCACGAAATCTGCACGCTTCAGCAGCTCATCGAATTCGACTAGCTCGATGCCGAGCTCGGCGGCGCGATCGCTGCTCATCACCGGATCCACGCCGATGACCTTCAACTTGAGACCCTGGGCGCGGTCGGCGACGATGCGTCCAATGTTGCCTAGGCCGATGATGCCGAGCGTCTTGTAAGCGATCTCACGGCCTTGGAACTTGCTCTTCTCCCACTTGCCGCCTCGCATCGAAGCGGCGGCCTGAGGAATCTTTCTCGCGAGCGCTGCGAGGAGGGCCAGAGCGTGCTCGGCGGTGGTCACCGAGTTGCCGGTCGGCGTGTTCATCACGACGATGCCGCGGCGGCTCGCAGCCGGGATGTCGACGTTGTCGACGCCGATGCCCGCGCGGCCGACGACCCTCAGCCGATGCGCTTCCTCGATGACCCGCGGAGTAACCTGGGTTGCGGAGCGGATGATGAGCCCGTCGTACTCTCCGATGACGCTACAGAGCTCATCCTCACTCATGCCGGGGCGAAACTCGAGCTCGACACCGCGGGCCTCACGCAGGACCCGGAGACCCGCCTCGGCGAGTTTGTCAGACACGAGAACACGTACGTTGGCCATGGCTACTCCTATGGAATTCGGCCCTAAAAAGCCGGGCGCAGAGCTAGCAGCAGCCTATCGAGGGGTCAAGGAGGGACAGAGCCGAGCTCAGGTCCAGTGGATAGCGCCGAGGCTCAGCAGCAAGGCGGCCACCCGGTATCCCCGTTGAGGGTCGGTGTTGCCGGGTTGCTGCGTCACGAATTGCGCGACTTCCTCCACGGTGTGGGGCGTCTTACACAGCCGAAGTGCGGAGCGAAGGTCGTCGGGAAGGGCGGCCGTCGCGACCGCGGTATCGATCCGATCCGCCTGCACCACCGAGTCCCGTCCCCGCTCGAGGATGAGCGTGCTCTCGAAGCCGGCCGCGATTCGCCGCTGCAGGCCGCGGTCGAGAATCTCCCAGGCATTGAGGCGCAGTGGGAAGCCGCTGCTGGGTGGGTCGACGCCCTCATAGAAGGCCGCCGTGCCGGAGGCCCAGGTGAACAAGTCCAGAAGTTTCTCGCGGACCTGCTCAGCGATGTGTTGAAAGAGCTCCAGGGGCTCGACGAGGCCAAGCGCGACGAGCGTGTCGCCTAGCTTGCCCTCGAAACGCGGCATGACGGCCAACGCCATGTCGAGCTCGCTCCGGCTGATCACTCGCTTCTTGACAAGGTATTCGCCAAGCAGCTCGCCGGCGAGGTTGCTGGTGACGAAAGCAGGGACGCCATGCTTCGTGTACACCTCTTTGCGGACGCCGCCCTGCTCACAGAGCCAGAGGCCGGTTCGGCGCGTGACCAGTGTGCGCACCAGCGCGCTCACGAAGCCGCCGTCCTCGAAATCTATGCTTCGATCGGCGGCGGCAGCGGAGTGAACTCGCGTCGTCGTCGGAGTCATGCGTGACGGGGGAACGTGCCTATACAGGTCTTTGACCGATGACAGAGGTTGGAACTCTCCACCCGCGATGCTGATGTCGTCGTTGCCATCGATCTGCCCGGTGGCGACCGATTCGACGATCTTCGCGTACGCCAGCGGCCCCACGGTTGCACCGTTGGGCTTTCGGATCTTGTATTCGAGTGGCGTGACGTTCGTGGTGCTCGGGTGCTCGTCGGCGAGCACCAGCGGCGTCGACGGCATTCCTGCTTGCGGCACCACCGTGTCGGCCGAGGTCTTCCGGGGGCGGGTTTCCGCGGCAATCGATCCCACGATCTTCGCCAACTCTGCGCGCAACACCTCTTCGGGGCGACTCTGCCAGGGCTCGAGCGCCGCCCAGAACGCCCGGGCTGTCGGGGGGCGCTCCTCGACGTTCGCTGAAAGCGCGTTGAGGATCACCGCACCAAGCCCCTCCGGTAGCTGTGGAAGGAACTCCACGAACGGATGGACCTCCGCGTCGCGAATCGCAAGCAGCACTGCGAGCTCGCTGCCGCCCGTAAACAGCGGTCGCCGCATGAAGAGCTCCGCCGCGATGACGCCGGTCGAGAACAGGTCCGCGCGGCGATCGACCTGGCCGCCCGAGACTTGCTCCGGCGCAAGGTAGCCGAGCTTGCCGTTGGAGCGCGCGGCAGTGTCCGCCTCGAACGCATTGACGTCAGCACGCGCGATGCCGAAGTCGGCGATCTTCACGTCGCCGTGAATCGAGATCAGCACGTTCGACGGACTGATATCCCGATGGACGATCCCGAGCGCGCCCCCTTTGCGATCGGTCGCGTCATGCACGGCGTCTAGGCCGTTCAGGATTTGACGCACCAAGTAGACGACGAGGTCGTGTTCGAGTCTTTTGCTTTCGAGCGTGAGGCGACGGTTCAGACGCCAAAGATCGCAACCCGGGACGTACTCGAGCGTCAGATATGGTTGCCCTTCGATCTCACCATGGCCAAGCACGTGCACCACGTTCGGATGGGTGACGTGACTGGCAAGCCGTGCTTCCTCCGCGAACATCGCCTGCGCGTTGGACTCATTCGCGATGTGCGGGAGCATTCGCTTTAAAACGACGACGCGCGGTTCACCGACCGCTCGGGGTTCGAGGGCGCGAAACACTTCCGCCATTCCTCCAACTGCAATACGGTCGACCAATGTGTAGTCGCCCAGCGGCGTATTCGGCGGCGGCGCCGATGGCGGTGACGACGGTCTTGGCACATCTGGATTGTAACGGTCACAACGGAAAATATCGATATTAGGGCAACAAAGTTCACAGAAATTTGGAGAATTCCATGGCTGATCAAGCTTCCAGGGGGGGCGAGCGGTACGCCACCCCACAAATCCTCGACTACACGGCCAGAACGCACCACCCGAGCGATCACAGCCTGGAACGGGCATTCGGGGCCCCCGCAAGGCATGGAATGCCGGAAATCCAGCTCGGGCCGGCGGAGGGGCGGCTGCTGGAGCTGCTGCTGCGCCTCATCAATGCGACCAAGGTCGTAGAGATCGGCACCTTGGCAGGGTATTCGGCACTTTGGATGGCTCGCGCGCTTCCGCCCGGCGGTCACCTCTGGACGATCGAGTCCGATCCGAAGCACGCCGGGGTTGCCGCTGAGGTCGTCGGGGAGGCAGGATTGGGTGACCGGGTCACCATCATTCGCGACGATGCCCGTGCGGTTCTTCCAAAACTGTGTGATTCCGGACCGTTTTGCGCGGTGTTCCTCGACGCCGACAAAGGCCGCTACGACGTTTATGGCCGATGGGCAACGGAGAACCTGCGCGCTGGGGGCCTGTTGATCGGGGACAATGCCTATCTCTTCGGAAGGCTCCTCGACGATGGCGAGGACGCCAAGGCGATGCGCCGATTTCACGAGGAGATGGCCGCTAGCTATCGATCGGTCTGCGTGCCTACGCCGGATGGGCTGGCCGTTGGCGTACGGCTCGATCCGAAGGCTTGACCAATTCTCGTTGGCCGGGGATATAGGCTTCCGCGTTTGGGATCGTTCTAGACTTGACCGGGTCTTGGAGCGGCCCTAACGGGCCCGCAGGGAGAGAGAAAGTCGAGCGCAGCAGGTCTGCGCGAACGCCGCTTGGATGTTGTTCGTCAAAAAATGGCGAACCGGCTTGTCCGACCCTCGAGCTTCGCCTAAATGGCGGCCGTCGTTCAGAGGACTCAAGAGAAAACGCAGCATGCAGATTTTCCCCCGCGAGTTGAACTACTTGCCCCTCGCGCTAGCCATCGTGGCCGGCGGGCTCGGGGCGGGCGTGTTCATATTGTTCTGGGTCTACTTCACCCCGCCCAACCTTCAGGTTGGTTACACGCCGAAGCAGCCCGTTGAATACAGCCACCGTTTACATGCCGGCGAGCTCGGCTTGGATTGTCGCTATTGCCACTCCCAGGTGGAGCGCTCCCACGAAGCGATGGTGCCCCCGACGCAGACCTGCATGGGTTGCCACGCGGTGGTGCGCACCGAGTCTGAGAAGCTCGCACCGGTGCGCGAGAGCTGGGAGACGGACGAGTCGATCGCATGGATTCGTGTCCACCAGCTTCCGGACCACGCGTTCTTCAATCACAGCGCTCATCTGCGCGCTGGCGTGGGCTGCGCCTCGTGCCATGGCCGCGTCGACCAGATGGAGGTCGTCGGGGTCGTCGAACCGATCGCGATGCAGTGGTGTCTCGAATGTCACCGCAATCCGGAGCCGCACATTCGGCCCAAGAGTGAGGTCACCAATATGAAGTGGGAAGCCGACGAGGCTTGGGTCGAGCAGCGCGCCATGATCGCTGACGTCCTCAATCCACCTGAGCATTGTTCGGGGTGCCACCGATGACGCGTAGAAAGTCATACGAGCTGAGTCCGGGTAAGGGTCCGTCGATGTGGCGGACACTCGAGGACAAGAACGCCGAGCCGGAAGAGCTTCAGAAGCTCGCTCAGGAAGAGCAGCCCGGCGGGTTCATGACGGACCTGCTGAGCCCGAAGGCATTGGTGTCTCGCCGTTCGTTCGTGCAGGGTTCTTCGATTGCAGCGCT
>CALLDH010000132.1 GCA_937998345.1 uncultured bacterium
AGAACTTACCCACGTTGACCTGCGGGTCATCGAAGAACGTTGTGCCCTCCTGGGCGTGTGCAAGTGCAGGCGGCACTGGAAGACCGGACTTGTCGATCATTTTTATGGTTCGCTTCAGACCGATGGTGTCGACCAAGACGCTTGGCGGCGCCCAGTTGAAGCCGTAGCCCATGATGCGGTCGATGCCGGAGATGTCGTCGGTGACCTCGCCGACTCGGTGGAACGAGTAGCTGATGTACCGGGCGATCACCTTCTGCGCGATCGCTGCGTACGGCCCACTCGCCTCCGCAAAAGCCTGCATCCCGTCGACGTAGCGGCCGACACGGTGCAGGTTCGAAATCTCGTCGATGAAGCTGAGGTCCGGCCGCATGAGGTGGGAGGTGGGCACGAAGTTCTGGGTCTTCGGGTCGAGGACGACCCGGTCACCGGCGTCGTCCTTGCCAAAGAAGCCGCCGCCCGTTTTGCGACCGAGCACCCCCTTCGCCATCAGGTCCGCCATGTACTGCGGAAGCTTCAGGGTTTCGTGCGCTTCGTCAGGAGCAAGCTCGTAGATGTTGTCGACGATCGCGCGGTGAATGTCCCAACCCACGAGGTCGATCGTTGCAAGAGGCGTCAGCGCGCGGCCCGTGTAGGGACCCACGAGCTCATCGACCAAGATCGGGCCGTGTTCCTCTGCGAGGATCGCGCACTCATTGAGCAGCTGGAACCCGATTCGGTTGCCCGCGAAGCCCGGTGTGTCCGCCGTCCGCACCATCGCGCGTCCGAGGCGCTTCGTGCAGTACGCGTCGAGAAAGTCGACCAGCTTGGGGTCGGTGTCCTTGCCCGCAACCAACTCTGTGCCGGTGATGACGTTCGGCGGGTTGAAGAAGTGCAGGCCGAGGAAATTCTTTCGGAAGGACTCGCTACGGCCTTCGGCGAGCTGGTTGATCGACAGACCCGAGGTGACGGTCGCGACGATCGAGTCCGGCCGGCGCACCGAGTCGATGCGATCGAAGAACTCCTGCTTGAGATCGAGCTGCTCGGTGACTGCTTCGAAGATCAGGTCGGCTTCTGCAACCACTCGGTCGAAGTCGTTGTCGTAGCTTCCGGTATCGACCTTGGAAGCCACGGTGCTGGATCGCACCATCTTCACGGCCGCGGAAAGCCCGCCGTCTGCCTTCTCCTTGGTTCGCGCCAAGAAGGTCACCCGAGGTACCGCCGTGGTGAACAGCGCCCCGCTTCCGAGGCCCATCGCGCCATTGGCACCGAGAACCACCACGTGTTTGATCGAGCGTGCGCTCAGTAAATCCGAGGACTTACCGCTCGCCGCTGCTTGGGTCGACGACAACATCTCTTGTCCTTTCTCTCCCTCGGCCGTTTACAACTTAACTAGCCGGGAAGGGCTACTCTGGGTGAGAGACCCCCTTCAGTCAACCGAAAGCGCGTAAAAACAAGCATTTACAAGCGATTTACAAAGCGGAGATATGAGCGATTTTCGGCCAACTGACCGGGATCACGGCGATCTCCGGCCCCGCGTGTTAGGGAAGCGTTCCGATGGACGTCGCCCGCACCGCCGAGAAGCTCGGAGTCAGCAAGGAGGCCGTCGAGCTCTTCGGCAGCTCGGATGCGATCGACCTCCACATCGAGTCGTTTGTTTGGCACCGCGTTTTTGGATACGACCTCAATCGGACGCACCGCGGCGGGCTCTTCGGGCGGAGCTTTTTCGGCCATGCAGACTTTCCGACCGCCCGTGAGATCGGCCTCGGCGGGGCAACCTGGGTCATCAGCACCAATCCCCTCCGTTCCGCGCGAGGCCGTCGACGTGCATTCGAGAAGAACCTGCGGGGCCTCCGTTCTATGCTCGAGAACGCTCCGGGAATCAGGCACGTGCGAACCGCGCGAGAGTTTCGCGCGGCGCGGGCGGCCGGCGAGCACGCCGCCTTCATCGGTATCCAGGGAGGCAATGCCCTCGACGACGGTATCGACGCGTTGGATCTGATCGCCGACGGCTCCGTCCTACGGGTCACGCTTGTTCACCTGACCTCCTCGCGACTCGGCGCCTCCAGCGCACCGGGCTCTTCGCGTGCCGCGGGTCTGACGGACTTTGGCCGGTCGTACGTCGAGCGTCTCAACGAGCTTCGCGTGGGGGTCGACCTCGCTCACGTCAGCCGCAAGGGATTCTTCGATGCTGTGGCGGTGCACGACAAGACGCAGCCCTTGTTCGTGACCCACACGGGATTGGCTGGAGTCTACGAGCACTGGCGAAACATCACCGACGAGCAGTTACGTGTGGTGGCTGACACCGGCGGCACGGTCGGTGTCATGTTGCAGGCCGCGTTTCTCGGGCGTCGCGGCGTTACCGCCGGCACCGTGGCGGACCATCTCGCGCATATCGTGGATACCGTCGGCGAGGATCACGCGTCGATCGGCACCGACTACGACGGGGCCATCACGCCGCCCAAGGACTTGCCCGGCCTCTGGGCGCTCCCGCGCCTAGTACAGGAGATGCTCGATCGCGGCTGGTCCAGCGCGCGCATTCGGAAGATCCTCGGCGGCAACGCGCTGCGGGTCATCGAGGCGTTGCGCGGCTAGCCGGGCGCGCACAGGCTTCGGTCATGGCACTTCTGGAACAGATCAACGCCGACCTCAAAAAGGCGATGCTAGAGCGCGACGAGGTGACTCGCGACACCCTTCGTATGATCAAATCGGAGCTCCTCACGCTCGAGAATCCCGATGGGCTTGTCGTGCTCTCCCGGGCGGTGAAGTCGAGGCGTGACAGCATCAAGAGCTACGTGGAAGGCGGCCGGCAGGATCTCGCCGACAAGGAACAAGCGGAGATCGAAGTGATCGAGCGTTACCTCCCGAAGCAGCTCGGGGAAGACGAGGCGCGGGAGGCGATCGCCGGGATCATCGAGGAGCTCGGCCTGTCGAGCAAGAAGGATCTCGGGAAGGTCATGAAAGAGGTGAAGACGCGCTACCCGGGCCAAGTCGACGGACGGCTCGCCTCTTCGATTGCAGGCCAGCTGCTCGGCTGACGCTCTAGCTGCCCGACTCGTTCTGTGCTGACCACCACAGCCGATATCGCTCCCGGATCGCCTTGCGGTCGTCCCGCGGCATGTTGACCCGGTAGCCGTAGTCCTGACCGGACGCTCGCACGAGGTCACGACTCGCGATTGCGCGAATCTCCGGGTCTTCGTGGTCGAGGCTGTCGATGAGCCATTCGACGCGCGAACGCCCTCCATGTTCGCTAAACCAGCCGCGCCAATCCCTCTCCCGATCGCCGAAGTCTTGCGCAGTCAGCATGCGCAAGACACGCCACGCCGCCTCACCGAGGACGCTGCGCTCCGACAGCGAAGGAATGAGAACTTCAATACACTCCTCGTCACGGAGCACCGCAAGCGCACGCATCGCAAGCAGGCGTGAGCGCTGATCGCTATCCGACGCGAGGGCCAGTGCGCGGAGCGATTCCTTGAGGCCCTCGACCCCCTCCTGTTCATGGAAGACCTCGAGCGCATACAATGCGCTCCGCGAGACGCCCTGATCGTCGTCGAAGAGAGTGGTAGCCAGGGGTTCGACGAGAAGCGGGTGCGGTAGCTCGGCCGCGACCAGCGTCGCGTAGTAGCGAGTTTCGGGATCGTCAGACTTGAGAAGTTGGCCAATGTAGGGCACAGCCCGATCGCCAAACGCGACCAGGGTTCTGCAAAGACCTGACACGCTGCTTCCCTTGGGAGGCTGCACGTGCGGTTCCCAACGATTGAACCAGAGACGACCGGGAAAGAGGTTCCGCAAGGTGGGGAGGACCTCTTCGCCCATCGCCAGGAGGGCGCTGTGATCGGGCGCTTCTTCATTGGGTCCGTGCATCCCGAGCCGGACCACCATGGTGTGGACGCGGGCGGTGAAGTCTGGGGGCTCGAGCTCGGGCAGCGGTGTTCTCGGCGCCGTTCCGACCGCGGTCAGCTCGCCCACGTTCAGGCGTTCGATCAGGAACTTCATGGCCGCCGTTCGCGCGTCGTCGCCTCGGGCCGGCGGGATGCCGGTCCATCGGCGAAACGCTTTGCCGAGCTCGCGGTCAGGCCACCATTTCGCCTCGAGACTCTCACCAGGCGGGGGATGTGAGGTGCGCCAACGGCCGTCAGGAGGCTCCGACATTGGAGCGTCACCGGGACTTGGCCCCTCCACGCGGTCGGAGGGAGCATTCTTGATCAGATAGGTAGAGTCCCGATTGCTCTCTGACCCCATGGCCCGTCAGGGTACACCAATCGCAGTCAAACGAGCATTTTGATCCGGCGCTCGTCCTGAGCAGTGCTGACTCTTCCGCTGGAGGCTTCGCGGAGAAGCTTCTTGATGCGGAGCCCGAGGACGTCGATCTCGGTCGATGCAAACTCTTCTGCCCCGAAGCGCGCCACCTGCTGGGTCTGACGTCTCAGAATCTCGATGTCCTGGCGGAGGATCCGCATCGCCACTGGCTTGAAGACGCTGCGCAAGATCCAGTTCGGGACCGGGACCTTGACGGCCACCGTGGCAAACAGGTCGGTCACAGTAGGGGTTCGTGGCGTCAGGGCGGCCGTCGTGATGATGTGACTGCGGTCACTCAAGCGGTACTCCACCTGGGCGATACACGGGAGGAGGAAACGATCCCAATGAAACACTTCGCCCCCTTGCGGTGCGAGAAGGCGGCCAACCAAACCTTCCGGCCGCTCCTCGCCGATGAACTGCGCCTCGACGCCGCCTTCTAATGCTCGAATGACGACTTCGATTGGCTTACGATCGGCATTCTTGCGGAAGAGCCCAGCGTGCACGAAGGCGGTGTGCGGAACGTCCAAGGCGTTCTCCGCCACGGCATCGAGCGGCCCCGGCATTTCCAGCCGCTCGCGGATCGTGAGGTATCCAGGCTGATCCGCGCACGGGATCTCATAGGGTTCCGACTCGGGCTCGACGTCGGCTTCGGAGTACACCCACACCCAACCTTGCGAGTCGCGGCAAGCAAACGCCGGCACGCGGCGCGTGGGGTGGTCGGGGTCGTCGCATAAACCCGGCACCGCCTTGCATGCACCCGCGCCGTCGAACTCCCACCCATGGTAATGGCATTGGATGTTCCCAGCGATGACCCGCCCTGCGGACAGTGGGGCGTTACGGTGAGCGCAACGATCGAGCAGTGAGACGCTTTGTCCGCTCGCGTCGCGAAATGTAACGATCGGTAAACCGTTCAACACGAACGGCTTGGGTTTTGTTCCCACTTCCTTGCTGGCCGCTACGATGTACCAACCGGGTGCAAAACCAGGGTTTGCGTTCGACTCCGTTTGCGGTGGCTGCTGTTCGCTCATCGTGACCCAAACGCAATTTCTGCGCCTGCCTAAGTGTAGCTTTGTTTCCTCCGCGTAATTAGCACGGTTGGGACCGAACTTTCGATGGAATGACGTGGGTTCGACTGCTACACGCACAGCATGTCACGCCAAATCAACAAGGAACGTACGCGGCATCGTTTGCTTCAGGCGATTCTCAAAACGATCCAGCGCTACGGACACGGCACCCTGACGACTGGGCGGGTCGCGCAACTCGCTGGAGTGGCACAGCCCACGTTCTACGTGCACTTCCGAAGCATGGATCAAGCCCTCGAACAGGTGGCAGAGTGGGTCGCGCAGGAGCTGAGCCCCGGCCTCAATCCGGAGGCGTCGGCCGAGCTCGATCGCGCCGCCGAAGTGCTCGAAGAGGCGGTGCGCAAGTGCACACGCTCTCTCGTTCGCGACCGCAAAGTGGCCGAGGTGTTCCTGCGAAATCGGATGGATGAGACCTCTGCGCTCGGGCGGCGTTGGGGCGTGCTCACCGGAAGCCTTCGGGAGCGGATGCGCCAGATCGTAGTTCAGGTGGGGCCCAGCATCACACCGGCCGACGCAGCACTGCATGCCGAATTGCTGGTCAGTGTCGTGTTCGGTCTGGCCGAGGCCCATCTCGACGGCCGGGTGGACGACCTCGACCGCGCCACGGCGACGGCTTCACGCGCGATTGTCACCAGCATCCTGACGACCTCGTCCGTCGCAGACGCCGCCTGAGCGGTCGGCCTTTCGACGGTCGGCTTCCGATTGGACGGCTCTCATGTTAGGCCCGCCGGGTGAGTGATCTCTTCAATCCTTCTCCGGAGCACCGTGCGCTTCGCGAGCTCGTCCGCTCGTTCACCGAACGAGAGGTCGACCCCCAAGCCGAGGCGTTTGACCACGAAGAGCGGTTCAACGTCCAGCTCTTTCGGAAGCTCGGCGAGCTCGGTCTTCTTGGGATCACCGTCGAGGAACGCTTCGGCGGCGCCGGCCTCGATCCGGTCGCCGCGGTGATCGCACACGAGGAGCTTTCGGCGGCCGACCCTGGGTTCGCGCTGGCGTACCTCGCTCACTCGATGCTCTTTGCAAACAACCTTCAGATCAACGGCAGCGACGAGCAACGCGCCAAATATCTACCCGATGCGTGCACGGGAGCGAAGGTTTGCGGGATGTGCATGTCCGAACCAGGCGCGGGCACGGACGTTCTCGGTATGCAGACGACGGCGATCCGCAATGGCGATGGCTATGTGCTCAACGGCGCCAAAATGTGGATCACCAATGGGGCGGTGAGCGACACGGAGCTCGGCGACACGTTCCTCGTATACGCCCGCGTTCAGGGCAGCCCGCGCAACCAGCTCTCGATGTTCATCGTCGAAAAGGGCTTCGCTGGTTTCAGCTTGGGGCAGAAAATCAAGGGCAAGCTCGGAATGCGCGCATCCACCACGGCAGAGCTCGTGTTCGAGAATTGCCAAGTGCCTGCGGAGAACCTGGTTGGTGCTGAGGGTGCCGCGACGCTTCACATGATGCGCAACCTCGAGCTCGAGCGGGTGACCCTGGCCGCAATGAGCCTTGGCATCGCGCGCAGGTCGATCGAGGTCATGAATCGCTATGCGACCGAGAGGACGTCGTTTGGAAAGCCGCTACGCGACTTCGGACAGATCCAGCGCTACATCTCGCAATCATACGCCGAGTACATGGCAGGTCGCGCCTACACCTATTACACCGCGTCGACGATGAGCCTGGACACGCCCGGTCACCGTCTCGATTCCGATGGCGCGAAGCTGTTCACATCAACCATGGCCAAGGACGTTGCCGATCGCGCAATTCAAGTGCTCGGCGGCTATGGCTACGTGTCCGAGTACGCGGTCGAGCGGTTGTGGCGCGACGCGAAGCTCCTCGAGATCGGGGGCGGCACCCTCGAAGCGCATCAGAAGAACATGTGCCGGGAGCTTGCGCGCACCGAACGCATTTTGTGAGGAACCCCACATCTCGCCAGGTTCGCCCATGTTTTCGCCTCCCGAAGTAGGCGATCGCTCTACCGAGCGGCTATGCTGTCCTCTGTGACACTTTCCCTTTGGGGGGGAATAGGACGAAGTGACGCAAGAAGCCGTAGCCAGCGATATACCTGCGCCGCCAGTCGACCTTCCGGTTCTCGGAAAGTTCGCAGGCTACGATGTCCTTGGCCGCCTTGCGCTCGGGGGAATGGCCGAAATTCTTCTCACGCGCCACGCCAACACCGATGGCAACCATCGTTTCTTGGTGGTGAAGCGGATTCTTCCGCACTTCGAACAGGACAACGACTTCGTCCAGATGTTCCTCGACGAGGCGCGCATCGGGATGCAGCTCAAGCATCCGAATATTTGCCAGTTCCATCAGTTCGGCGCGGACGAGGGCTCGCACTTCATCGTGATGGAGTGGATCAACGGAGTGCCGCTGGGCCGTCTGATTCGGAAGGCTCGCAACTCCGGCGGGGTGGGGCTTCCAGTCGCGATTCGCATCGGTGTCGATGTGGCGCGCGCGCTCCACTACGCGCACATCGCGAACGACGAGCACGGTGAGCCATTCAACATCATTCACCGCGATGTGTCGCCGCACAATGTCATGATTGCTTACACCGGTGCGGTGAAGCTGCTGGATTTCGGTATTGCCAAGGCAGACCACCGGGCGCACAAGACCCAAGCCGGAGTGGTCAAGGGCAAGTTCGCCTACATGGCGCCCGAGCAATGCACGGCAGGCCAGGCCGACCATCGGCTCGACATCTTCGCGCTGGGGGTTTGCGTCTTCGAGGCGCTCACGGGGCGCTCGCTCTACCGGCGGCAGACCGAGGCCGCGACCATGCGGGCCGTCATCATGGATCCAGTGCCGTCACTCAAAGAGCGGATGCCCGACGTCCCCGACGAGCTCGACCAGATTCTGCAGAAGGCTCTCGCGAAAGAGGCCGGCGATCGTTTCGCGACCGCCGAGGAGTTTGCCAACGAGCTCGAGCGCTTCGGCAAGGAGAACAAGCAGTTCGCTACCCAACGCGAGGTCGCGGATTTCGTCAGGAAGGTCTTCCCGGAGGAGTTCACACGCGGTCCGCGTGTCGACACGGTGCCCTTCGGAGCCTCCATCACGCTCGACATGCATCACGCGAATGATTCCTCCTCATCGAAGTCGTACGTGTCGCAGATCCCGGGGGCGGTTCGGGAGCTCGAAATCGATGGAGCCGGGGCTGGCCTCGACCTGGGGCATCTGCTCGATGCGCCGATCGTTGCGCCGCTGCCTCCGCCTGAAGCCGAGCCCGCGGCCCCGGATCCGCAGTTCAGCAAGCGTCCGACGCTCGACGCTCCAAAGAAGATCGCGAAGCGAGCGGCGCCGGGGAAGAGGTCCGTAGGCCCGAAGAAGCCATCCAGCTTCGGCTGGAAGCAGATGGGGTTGCTCCTCCTGCTCTTGCTCGGCGGCCTCGCCATCGCCTACGAGCAGACCGACATCGTCAAGGATGCGGTGGGGGACATCGAAGCCATGTTCGAGGATAAGGGCCCGCCCGAGGTCTCGGTCGATGACAATCCGCTTCTGCGAGAGCATGGAGCACGCATCTTGGTTGCGTCTTCGCCGCCGGGCGCCATCGTTTTCCTCGATGGCAAAGAGCAGGGGGTGACGCCAGTCGCACTGACAGGATTGATGCAGGGTGACTACCGCGTTCGCGTCGAAGCGCCGGGATTCGCATCGTGGTCGACCAAGGTCGAGGTCTCGCACGGAGAGACCGCCGGCGTGACCGCGCCGCTTCTCGGTAAGCAGGGAGGCGCGAAGCCCGGAGCGTTTGGCCGCGTGAGCATCGAAACGACGCCTCCGTCGGATGTCTACATGGCTGGCGATCTGATCGGGCGGACACCGATGGAGACCGTCTACGCACCGCTTGGGCGCGTGACCTTCGACTTCGAGCTCAGTGACGGCCGGAAGGTCAGCCGCCAGGTCAAGGTCAAGTCGGACGGCGTCGCGCGCGCTCGCTTCGACCTGACGAACGCAAAGCGCTAGGCGCCCGCTTCCTCGCGTAGCAGAACATAGCTTTCGTATCGTTTGCGGTCGACGGCGCCCGCGTTTACCGCATCAACCACGGCGCACTGTGGTTCGTGCGTGTGGCTGCAGCTCCGAAAGGCGCAGCGCTCTCGGTGCGCGCGGAGCTCAGGGAAGCATCGGTCGAGATGCCCGATGGACAGCGCCCATGTCCCGAGCTCCCTGATCCCCGGAGTGTCGGCGAGGAATCCGCCTTCAGGGAGCGCATACAGTGAAGCCACACGCGTCGTATGACGCCCCTTGCCGTGATGCTCACTCACGCTCGCGATGTTCAGATCGAGCTCGGGCAGGATGCGATTGATCAGGCTGCTCTTGCCCGCGCCCGATGGGCCCACGAACGCCGAGATCTTTCCTTGCAGAGCCGCAGTCAGGGTGCCCATCCCTTCGCCAGTGCTCGCGCTCACGGTCAGGACGGAGTATCCGATCGATTCGTACACCCTCTGCCAGCTTGGGGCGTCCGGCTCCCGAAGGTCCGCCTTGTTCATGACGATGACCGGTTGGACGCGCTGGTGCTCCGCAATCACGAGGAAGCGGTCCAGCAGACGTGTGTTGAGAACGGGTCGTCCGTGGCAGAACGTGACCATCAGTTGGTCGAGGTTCGCCACGAGCACGTCCTCTTTTCGGGGGCCTCTTCCCGGTTGTCGTCTGGAAAAGCGGGTTGCCCGGGGTAACACCTCCACGACGACGAAGCTCTGCTCGTCTGGTCGCGACACCAGCACCTGATCACCGATGACGCACAGGTCCGTGGTCCGTGGGGTGTTCTTGAGCCTTCCGCGGATTCGTGCTTGCACGACGTCTCCGGCGATGAGGACGTCGACGAATCCGGCGGTGGAGCGAATAACGAGGCCTTGCATCGTCTCGGCCATGCTCAACCTTGGCAGTTCGAGTCCCGGTCTTTGGTGATCAACGGGCGCAGAGAGTCCTGGTGCGAGATCCATGCATCGACGACCTGGTCTGGCGCGTCGTGGTCGCGCAGGGTCTCGATCAAGATCTGCCTACGTCGATCAAACTGCCCGCCGAAGATCCGGTGCGGGCGGTGGGCGTCGTCGAGGGCGCGCCCGCCGTATTCGATCGATGCTCCGAGGTGTTTCGCCGCGTGCTCATATTCGAAACGTTTGATTCGCGTGCGTTCCGCCCGCGCAAACAGAAAACCAATCATCACGTCGTCGAAGCACCGGTCGACGAAGTCGTCGACGATCACTCGCAACTTGGGCTCCCCACCGAGCTGTTCGAACAGGCTCATTGACGCGATGACCCTGATGCAATGTAGAGGGCTGATCAAGTTGCGTCGCACGGATGGAAGCCTCCAAAGAACGCCGGCACCAAGATAATCCGCAAAAAGAAGCCCAGTTCTAGTAAAGATGAGTAGCAGCCATGATCGACGGTGACCCTGAGCTCGCGGAGCACGCGTTTCGGCTTTGCCAACAACTGCTTCGCCTCGACACGACCAATCCGCCCGGGAACGAGTTGCCTGCGGCAGAGCTAATCGCCGATGAGCTGCGCAGCGCGGGTTTGGAACCAGCTGTGTTGGAGAGTGCTCCTGGGCGAGGCAATGTGGTTGCCCGGCTGCGCGGCACAGGTGAGAAGCCGCCACTTCTTCTGACCGCGCACCTCGATGTCGTCGAGGCGGATCCGTCCGCATGGGAGCACCCGCCGTTTTGCGGTGAGGTTCACGACGGATGCTTGTGGGGCCGAGGGGCAATCGACGTGAAGAACATGGCCGCGATGTCGGTCGCGATCATCGCTCGGCTCGCGCGGGAAGGCGTGAAACCGAAGCGCGATCTGATCTTTGCCGGGGTTGCCGACGAGGAGGCTGGCTGCCGTCACGGCTCGCTCTGGCTTTGCGAGAACCACCCCGATCTCGTACGCAGCGAGTTCGCGATCGGGGAGGTAGGCGGCTTTAACATCCAGGTCGCCGGGAAAAGCTTCTTCACTGTGCAGGTCGCCGAGAAGGGTGTGTGTTGGGTGCGCGCGCGTGCGACGGGTGAGCCGGGCCACGGTTCGATGCCTCGAGAAGACTCCGCCGTGGTTCAGCTGAGCGACGCGATTGCGCGCTTGGGAAAACGGGGCCTGCCACGACATTCCTCGGAGCCCGTCCAAGAGTTCATTGGCGCGCTGGCGTCGCATCTGCCCGCTCCCATGCGGCCGTTGATCAGAATGCTGGGCAGCCCGACGCTCGGCCCTGCGATGCTCAACCTAGTGCCTGATGCAAGCGTCAGGCGCGGGTTTCGCGCGTTGCTGGGCAACACGGCGTCGCCCACGATGCTCCGCGCTGGCAACAAGATCAACGTCATCCCGGGCTTCGCCGAGGCCGAGATCGATGGTCGCATTCTTCCGGGGCAGACCGGGGATGACTTCATGCGGGAGCTGCGGGAGGTATTGGGTGCGGACATCGAGCTCGAGGTCATGCACTCGTTGCCTCCGGTCGTCACCGAACCGAAAGAGTCGTCCCTGTACTCGCTGATCCACGAGGTCATGGCCGAGCGCGCCCCCGATGCACCAACGGTGCCGTTCGTCACCCAAGGATTTACAGACGCCAAAGCGTTCACGTCGCTTGGGACCAAATGGTATGGCTTCGTCCCCGTCATGCTTCCGCCCACGCTGCGATTCGCCGACATGTTCCACGGGCACAACGAGCGAATCCCCGTCGACGGCTTGGCCTGGGGCACGCACACCTTGATGGAGGTCGTCCGGCGCTGCATCGGCGCCTAGTGTGCGGATCTTTTCGCCCGTTGGGCTTCCCATCTGGCAGTTCCTCCTTCCCATGGGCGCCGAGATCGGGGACCCTCCTCTATCTCGATTGGGATGGGCTTGCAGAAGCGTCTTCACGACAGCGAGATCTTACTCGACCTGGCTGCCAGCGATCTGCAGGGTTTGGTCCAACAGGCCGTTGACGAGCTCGTTCGCTGTGGGAAACTGAGCGACCGTCAGCGACAAGCAATCCAAAACACGCTCGCCGAGCAGGGTGAAGGAGAGCTACAGGACCTCGGCAGCGGCGTCGGCGTTCTTCGTGTGCGCTACGAGGCGCAGGACAAAGACGTCTACCGTTGTGCGCTGATCAGAGTTCCTGAAGGCGTTCGCGCGAGTGACCACGAAAAGGTTCACTACGTTTGGCTCATCGTCGCGCCGTACGGGGCGACCACTCCGCCCAACGGCGATCTGGAGCCATTCGGATGGATGTTGCACGACGAGCGGTTCAGCGCGTCGATCATCGGTGCCAACGATCCGATGCAGGTGCTCGCGACGTACCAGCTCTACTTGGAGTACGTCGAGGCGCCGCCGGACGAGCGGAGGCCCTCGCTTTCCCCCACGTATCCAGGCGTTGCGCCTCTGGAAACGGGGTTTGCCTCCGGGCTGATCGCAGATGTTCGACGAAAGCTCCCCTTCTATCCGAGCGACATCATCGACGGGCTCAACATCAAGGGACTCGCCACAATCCTGTTCCTGTTCTTCGCGTGTCTCGCACCGTCCATTGCGTTCGGCGGTCTTCTCGCGTTCCTAACCGACGGGGAGATCGGAACGGTCGAAGCGATTCTGGCGACGGCAATCGGAGGTGTGGTCTACGCGCTCTTCTCCGGGCAGCCCCTAACGCTGCTCGGCAGCACAGGGCCGGTCACGATCTTCTTGGCCATCCTGTATGTCTCTTGTCGGCAGCTCGGCGTACCGTTCCTTCCGGGGCTGTTCTGGATCGGCATATGGACCGCGGCGCTCATGATGGTGTTGGCCCTGACCAACACGAGCCGCTACATCCGCTACTTCACGCGGTTCACGGATGAGATCTTCGGAGCGCTGATCGCGCTGATCTTCATCACGGAAGCGTTCCGCGACATTTTCGGGGGCATCTTCGGGCCAGAGGTGCCCACCAATGGCGAGCTGCTTGCGCTGATCCTCGCCCTCGGAACCTACATGATTGCCCTTCAGCTCTCCCGCGTGAGGCAAAAGCCGCTCCTCACCAAGACCGCCCGGGAGTTCTTGGCCGATTTCGGGCCTACGATTGCGATCTTCGCGATGACGGCTGCGGCGTGGGCGATGCGGCCCATCGAGCTCGAGCACCTCGCGGTTCCGCACGAGTTCGCCACGACGAGCGGGCGGCCCTGGCTGGTCAACCCCATGGAAGCCCCAGCGTGGTTCTGGTTTGCATCGATGCCGATCGCTGGCCTCGCCGCAGTCCTGCTCTTCCTGGATCAGAACATCACGGTTCGCCTAGTCAACAGTCCGCAGCACCGGCTGAGGAAGGGCGCCGGCTACAACCTCGACATGGCAGTAATCGCGGTGCTCGTGGCGATTTGCTCGGTGATTGGACTGCCCTGGGTCGTTGCCGCGACCGTCCGATCGTTGAATCACGTCCGAAGCTTGGCGACCGTTCGGCACCATGCGCGCGGCGAGCACATCATTTCGGTGATGGAAAACCGCCTCACCCCCTTGCTGGTCCATCTGTTGATCGGCGGCTCGTTGCTCTTCCTCGGGCTGCTTCGAGAGATCCCGATGTCCGTGGTGTTCGGCCTCTTCCTGTTCATGGGCATCGCCTCGCTCCGAGGGAATCAGTTCGTCGACCGCCTCAAGCTCTGGGTCACTGACCCGACGTTGTACCCGCCGACACACTACATTCGACGTGTGTCGCGGACGGTCCTTCACAGCTTCACCCTGATTCAGGTTGCATGCCTATCGGCTCTTTGGTTGGTGAAAGGGTCGTCCTACGGGGTTCTGTTTCCGCTCTGCATTGCGCTGCTCGTCCCCATCCGCCGTGGCCTGGACCGCGTTTTCAGCCAGAAAGACCTCGCCTTCCTGGATGCCGACGAGAATCCCGAGGAAGAGCAGTACCGAGAAATGGATTAGTGTAAAGTCACGCGATGCAGGAATGGCTAGAGCAAGAGTTCGGTGTTGCTCCGTGGGTATTCGAAGGGGTCTTCCTGCCGTTGCTCGCGTTTCTGGGTGTGCTGTTGGTCCGCGAGCTCGTTTTGCTTTTCGTGAGGCGAAGGGTCGAGGATCCAGAACGCCGAAAAATCTGGCGCCGGCAAACGCTTCGGGCCGCGGTTCCGTTGGCTATCTTAGCCGCGGTAGGCACATCTTGGGCCCGTCAGCACAACATTGCGCGGATGCTCGCGACGGGTTCCGGCGAGGTTGTCGAGGTGCAGGCCAATCTAGGAACCGCCACAAGAATCGTTGCCTACACGCTAGTCTTGGTCACCTTCTTCCTCCTCATTCAGCGGACGTACCGGAACCTTGCGGCACGAATTGATGATTGGAAGCCGGCAGAGGAGGGCGTGAAGGTGCAGAGCG
>CALLDH010000133.1 GCA_937998345.1 uncultured bacterium
ACCTCGCCAACCTTGGGCGCCACGCCTTCCTGAAACGGCCACAGACCAAACACCGCGCCAACGAGCAGGCCCATGAGCGCACCCCGCGTTGGTTGCTCGAAGCGTTCGAGCACGATCTTGATCAGGTTGCTGATCACCAAGATGCCGATCGCAACACCGACGCCGACCGGAAGCACGACGCCCAGAACCGGGTCGGACGCGCTCTCGAGGTTGCCAGCCCTGAGCGCCTCCTTCAGTGCGTCGATCGCGCTCAGTACCGGGACGTAGACCCCAAGCACCAGCAACAGATACCCTCCGCTCACGCCGGGAAGAATCATCGCGCTCGCGCCGGCCACCCCCGCGATGAACATCATCGGCACACCTTCGCGGCTCGTCCCCGAGCTCGCTCCGGAGATCTGCAGCCATGCCAGCGCGACCATCACGAGGAGCCCGACCGCGATCCCAACCCAGAACGGATTCGTCGCGGGGCGGGCCATCTGCCAGAGCACTGGGACACCGCCGAGGGTCAGCCCGATGAACAAGCTGTACATCGCCCACCGGTGTTCGACGACCGCGTCTTTGACTGGGCCGGCACCCAGGAGAATCGCGCCCGCCGCAGCGATGCCTACGAGACCCAGGACGATGAACGAGTCCTTCCGTAGGCGGAGCCCGCTCAGGTCGGCCAATGCCTGAATGAACCGGGGATAGATTCCGGCTGCGAGAAGCATGGTGCCGCCGCTGATACCCGGGACTAGGTTTGCGAGTCCCATCAGGGCGCCGCCCAACAAGCACCGCAGTCCCCATTTCGGGCTCATCGACCCCTCTGCCGGCGTGTTCATGCGGCCGGGTTTACGGCAGAACGCTAGCGTGGGCCAGGGATCGGACCTAGGTTCCTCTTGTGGGCCGCCTTTTTCTGTTATTCACCGTCGTTCCGCTTGTGGAGTTGTATCTCTTGATCGCAATCGGGCGGATTCTCGGGCCCCTGCCGACCATCGGGTTGGTACTCCTGACGGGCGCTGTCGGCGCGTGGTTCGCGCGGCTCGAGGGCTTGAGGGTCCTTCGTCGCTGGCAGGAGGCGATGGCGCGACAGCAACTGCCGAAGGACGGCGTCATCGATGGGTTCCTGATCTTCATCGGTGGCTTGATGCTGATTACGCCCGGCATCCTGACCGACATCGCCGGGCTTTCGATGGTCATGCCGGCGACCCGCCGTGTCATTGCGGGTGTCGTCCGTGCGTGGGTAGAGCGCCAGATTGCGACTGGTCGCGTACAAGTGTACGCGCCGGGTTACAATGGCGCGCCCCGCGGCCCCGAGGATGTGATTGAGGTCGAAGGCGAAGTCGTCGAGGTCGTTCCCAGCCGAGACGTGCCCCCGCAACTAGAGAAGTAGACAGGGCGCGCGCAGTCGGCTACCACGCCCCCATGAAATCTCTCTGGACCCTTCTTTGTTGCGCGACGCTGGCCGCCGCGCTGACCGCCTGCAAGGGCAGCGCACCTGAGCCTGCCGAGGGCGAGCCCGCCTCTGATTCGGAGGCGTCGGCCGAGCAAACCGAAGCCGCCGAGGCCGCCGCGGAAGAGACTGCCGCGGCAGAGATCGAAGCGAAAGCAGCGGCGCCTGCCGGCATTCCAGCGCCTCCCGATGTTGCGGCCGCGCCTGAGAACGCCAAGAGCAGCGAGTCGGGCCTTGCGTGGACCGTGTTGCAGGAAGGCACGGGCGACAAGCACCCGGCCGAGGCGGACATCGTCACCGTCAACTACACAGGCTGGACGACCGACGGACGCATGTTCGACAGCTCCACGAAGCGCGGCAAGCCCGCGGAGTTTCCGCTCAATCGCGTGATCAAGGGCTGGACCGAGGGCGTGCAGTTGATGGTCGCCGGTGAGAAGCGCCGTTTCTGGATCCCCGGTGACCTTGCTTACGGCGAGGCAACTCCGAGCGATCCGCATGCTGGCATGGGCCCGCCCCGCGGCACCTTGGTGTTCGACGTCGAGCTGATCAGCTTCAAGGAAGCGCCCAAGCCGCCCGACGCACCCAAGGACGTCGCCAAGATTCCAAAGAACGCGAAGAAGACCGAGTCCGGCATCGGGTCGCGCGTGCTCTCGAAGGGCACGGGCAAGGATCATCCGACCGCCACGAGCGTCGTGACCGTGCACTACTCCGGCTGGACGACGGACGGGAAGATGTTCGACAGCTCGATCGTGCGAGGCACACCAGCGACGTTCGGTCTGAATCAGGTCATCCCCGGCTGGACCGAGGGCTTGCAGCTCATGGTCGTCGGAGAGAAGCGGCGGATCTGGATTCCGGAAGAGCTGGCATACGGCGGCCGGCCGGGGCGTCCCGCCGGGATGCTGGTCTTCGACGTCGAGCTGCTCGACATCAAGAACTAGCCTCGAGCCCAGCGTCATCTAGGCGTAATCGCGCGGGTTTTCGTGCAATAGATCCAAATTGCGAGCTCACGCGTCTACCAGGGCAAGTGAGGAGCAATCTATGAAGCAAGTATTCGCTGTGTTGGGTCTGTGCGTGGCCATGGCTTGGCCAACTACGTCGCGCGCGTTCTGTGGTTTTTACGTAAGTGGGGCGGACGCGTCCCTGTACAACAACGCGACGATGGTCGTGATGATGCGCGAAGGCACGCGAACCGTGCTGTCGATGCAGAACAACTACCAGGGTCCACCGGAAGATTTCGCCATGATCGTCCCGGTGCCGGTCGTTCTTCAGGAAGAGAACGTCAAGACCTTGCCGCCGGAGATCTTCTCCCGCGTCGACAAGCTCGCGGCGCCGCGACTGGTCGAATACTGGGAGCAGGACCCGTGTCGTCCGGTGGTCGTGTACGAGATGGCGGCAGGGGCACCGTCGGCGCGGCGAATGAAGTCTTCGGCAGAAGAGGATGCAAAGAAGGACTACGGCGTGACGATCGAAGCGCAGTTCAAGGTCGCGGAGTACGACATCGTCATTTTGAGCGCCAAGGATTCCGGTGGCCTAGACAAGTGGCTCCGCAAGAATGAGTACAACATTCCGAAGGGTGCAAACGCGGTCTTGCGGCCTTACGTGGAGCAGAACACCAAGTTCTTCGTTGCGAAGGTCGATGCGAAGAAGGTGAAGTTCCGTGACGGGAAGGCGGTTCTCTCCCCTCTTCGTTTCCACTACGACGCGCCGACGTTCACGCTTCCGGTGCGGCTCGGTTTGCTCAACAGCGCCGGGAAGCAGGACTTGATCGTGCACACGCTCGGCAAGGGTCAGCGCTACGAGGTCGCCAACTACAAGAACGCATCGATTCCAACCAACATCCGTGTCGAGAACAGCGTTCGAAAGAGCTTTGGAGCGTTTTACGATGCGCTGTTCGAGCGAACGACCGAGAAGAACCCTGGTGCAGTCGTGACCGAGTACGCTTGGGACGCGACGACTTGCGATCCATGTCCTGAGCCGCCTTTGACGCCCGATGAGCTGGCGACGCTCGGCGGTGATGTGCTCGTGCCCGGCGAGCAGGATCCGTACTCCGACATTCCTGGCGTCGTGCCGCAACGCAAACGCCGTCCGTCGTGGCAGCCGTATGGCTTCGTGCTGACACGCCTGCACTACCGCTACGACAAGGACGGACTCGACGAGGACCTCGTGTTTCGCGCGGCTGGTCCGATCGTTGGTGGCCGAGGCATGCCTGATCAGAAAGGCCAGCTCGGGGAGCGACGCGCACAGGCGTCGAGTGTCAACAACTTCCAGGGGCGATACGTGATGTTGAATCCTTGGGAAGGCGACATTGCGTGTGAGAATCCGCAGCGTGGAACCTGGGGCGGTCCGCCTAGTGGCCCGGCACCTAGGCCTTTCGCAGCAGGCAACACCGCGCTCGAGGGCACGACCAGCAAGACGCTGACCGGCCAGTTGCCGGCACTGATTCGAACCGACATTCCCGAGCTCGACCTCGAGGCTGGCACCATCGACCTCGCACCCAAGGGTGCGCCGGGTTCCGGCAAGGGGGAGGGCGGACCGAGTGGCGATACCAGTACCTACGATGGCTGCAGCGTGAGCGCTGCCAAGAGCGCCTCGTTCGGTTGGATTGCGCTGAGCATCGTTGCTATGTGGCTCACGAGGAGACGCACAGCTCAATAGTTCATGGCAGACTTTATCTTCACGATGAAGGGGGTGACCAAAGTCCATCCCCCCGATAAGAAGATCATCGAAGACCTCTATCTCTCCTTCCTTCCGAACGCGAAGATAGGGGTCATCGGTGTTAACGGGACCGGCAAGTCCTCGTTACTTCGCATCATGGCAGGCGTGGACGAGAGCTTCACCGGCGAGGCCTGGATTCGTCCCGGCGCGAGAGTGGGCTACCTGCCCCAGGAGCCGGACCTCGGTGACGCCAAGACGGTGCTGGAGGCGGTTGAAGCAGGGGTTGCTCCCGTGCGTGGCCTTCTCGACGAGTTCAACGAGCTCAGCATGAAACTTGGTGAGCCGATGAGTGACGACGAGATGGCCAAGCTGCTCGACAAGCAGGGAGCGCTTCAGGACAAGATCGACGCCGCCGACGGCTGGAATCTAGAGAGCACCCTCGAGATCGCCATGGATGCGCTTCGCCTGCCGCCTGCCGATGCCGACACGAAATTGCTTTCGGGCGGCGAAAAGCGCCGGGTCGCGCTCTGCCGACTGCTGCTCGAGAAGCCCGAGCTCCTGTTGCTCGACGAGCCAACCAACCATCTGGACGCCGAATCGGTCGCCTGGTTGCAGGGGTATCTTCAGAAGTATCCCGGTTGCGTGATCCTCGTGACTCACGATCGGTACTTCTTGGACGAGATCGTGGAGTGGATACTCGAGCTCGACCGCGGTGAGGCGCACCCTTTCCAGGGCAACTACTCCCAGTGGCTCGAGGCCAAGGACGCGCGGCTGGCCCAAGAAGACAAGAAAGACAGCTCTCGGAAGCGCAAGATCGCTCGGGAGCTCGAGTGGGTGCGTTCGTCGCCCAAGGCGAGGCAGGCCAAGAGCAAGGCGCGCATCACCGCGTTCGAGAGCCTGGTGGCGGATGCGGCCAAGGCTCGCCGCGACGCCAACGAGATTCGTATCCCGCCGGGGCCGCGGCTCGGCACGCAGGTGTTCGAAGTCAATGGGGTGAGCAAAGCCTACGGTGACAAGCTCCTGTTCGAGGATCTGAGCTTCATCGTGCCGCGAGGGGCAATTGTCGGCATCGTTGGGCCCAACGGCGCAGGCAAGACCACTTTGTTCCGGATGCTGGTTGGTGAAGAGACGCCCGACTCGGGGTCGATCACGGTGGGCGACACCGTGACGCTCTCGTACGTGGACCAGAGCCGGGACGCGCTGGGCGACGGCAACAACGTCTTCAAGGAGATCACGGGCGGCGCCGACGAGATCGACGTCGGCGGCGGTACGGTGAAATCACGCGCCTACGTCGGCTGGTTCAATTTTCGCGGAAGCGATCAGCAGAAGCCGGTCAAGAACCTCTCTGGCGGTGAACGCAACCGAGTCCACCTGGCCAAGCTCCTCAAGAGCGGCGGCAACGTCTTGCTCCTTGACGAGCCCACCAACGACATCGACGTCGAAACGCTCCGCTCGTTGGAGGAGGCGATCCTGAGCTTCCCCGGCTGCGCGCTCATCATCAGCCATGACCGCTGGTACCTAGACCGTATCTGCACTCACATCCTGGCCTTCGAAGGCGACAGTCGAGTCGTCTGGCACGAGGGCTCCTACGCCGATTACGCCGCCGACCGCAAAGCCCGCCTTGGCACCGCAGCCGACATCCCTCACCGAATCAAATACCGAAAGTTCTCCCGCTAAGGCTTGGGAGATTGTCCGCTCGTGACGGCGGTTAGGTGCTGGGAGATTTCCGGTTCTAGGGCGGAGTGGCCGGAGTTGGGCGCGATGATGAGGGTACTTTTGGGCCAGGCTTGGTGGAGCTGGTAGGCGCTTTCGGCTGGGCAAACGATGTCGTAGCGGCCTTGGACGATGGTGGCCGGGATGTGTTGGATCCGGTCGATGTGCTGGAGGAGCTGGTTGTCTGCTTGGAAGAAGCCGCCGTTGATGAAGTAGTGGCATTCGATGCGGGCGAATGCTTCGGCAAATGCTTCGTCGCCCGTGTGTTCGATGAGCTCAGGGTCGGGGAGCAGCCTGCTCGTGCTGCCTTCCCACATGCTCCACGCGCGGGCGGCTTGGATGCGTTCGGCTCGGTCGCTGCTCGTCAGACGGCGATAGTAGGCGGCGACCATGTCGCCCCGCTCGTCCTCGGGGATCGGTTCTAGATATTTCTGCCAGGCCTCGGGGAAGATCCGGCTCGCGCCTTCTTGGTAGTACCATTGAATCTCCCGGCGGCGGAGGAGGAAGATGCCGCGCAGCACCATGTCGGTGACGCGCTCGGGATGCTGCTCGGCGTACGCGAGGGAGAGTGTGCTTCCCCAGGAGCCGCCGAACAGTTGCCAGCGCTCGATGCCGAGGTGCTCCCGGATTCGCTCCATGTCGTCGATCAGGTCCCAGGTGGTGTTGTTCCGGAGTTCCGCATGGGGAGTGCTGCGACCGCAGCCTCGCTGATCGAAGAGAATGATGCGGTACACGGCCGGGTCCCAGAACCGCCGATGCACGGAGCTCGACCCACCACCAGGCCCTCCGTGCACGAAAATCGTCGGCTTTCCCGCCGGATCGCCGCACTGCTCGTAGTAGACCGAATGAACCGAATCGACTTGAAGGCGTCCGGAGTCGTAAGGTTCGATTTCTGGAAACAGCCCTGCCATCGGCAGCGCCCATCACAGCACGTTCGCTGACTGGCGCAACCGACGACAATGGCTATCTTGCCGCCCGGGCATGGGCCAAGATCAATACCAGCGGCGGCGCACCTTTGCGATCATCTCGCATCCAGATGCCGGAAAGACGACGTTGACCGAGAAGCTCTTGCTTTACGGAGGCGCGATTCATGCGGCCGGCGCGGTCAAATCGCGCAAGGCGAAGCGGTCCGCGGTCAGCGATTGGATGGCCCTCGAAAAGCAACGTGGCATCTCGGTCACGACTTCGGTATTGCAGTTCGAGTACGACGACATTCGCTTGAATCTGCTCGACACGCCCGGCCACAACGATTTCAGCGAAGACACGTACAGAACCCTCATGGCGGCTGACTGCGGGATCATGATCCTGGATGCCGCAAGAGGCGTCGAGCAGCAGACCCGCAAGCTCTTTCACGTATGCCGCATGCGCAACACCCCGGTCGTGACCTTCATCAACAAGATGGATCGTCCTGCCCGCGATGCCTTCGCCCTGATGAGCGAAGTGGAGGAGGTGCTCGGCGTGAGCACAGTGCCTTTCACCTGGCCAATCGGAAGCGGCGATTTGTTCCAAGGGGTCTACGACCGCATCAACAAGCTCGTCCTTCGGTTTGAACGCTCGGCCGAAGGCCAAGCCAAGCGAGCGGCGATGAAGGTCACCGGCCTCGACGACCCGGAGCTCGACGCGCTCCTCGGCGAAGAGGCGGCTCAAACGCTTCGCGACGAGGTCGAGCTCCTCGACGGCGCGGGGGAGGAATGGGACGAAGAGCGGTTCCTCGCGGGCGAGATCACACCCGTGTTCTTCGGCAGCGCGCTCACCAATTTCGGCGTCGAGCCTTTCCTTCGTTCGTTCAAGGGCCTGTGCCCCCCTCCCGGGGATCGTGAGGCAACGGGTGACGTCATCGTCAGCCCCGGCGACGACCGCTTCAGCGCGTTCGTCTTCAAGGTGCAGGCCAACATGGACCCATCGCACCGGGACCGGATCGCGTTCGCGCGGATCTGCTCCGGGAAGTTCGAAGGAGGCATGCGCGTCCACCACTTCCGACTCGGCAAAGGGATTCGACTCAACCGCGCGGAGCAGTTCTTCGCCCAAGAGCGCGAGGGTGTCCTGGAAGCGTTCGCCGGTGACATCGTCGGCCTGTACGACCCGGGACTCTTTCGTATTGGCGACACGCTGTCGACGAACGGGCCGATGAGCTTCGACGCCGTGCCGTTATTCTCGCCCGAGCACTTCGGGCGCTTGCAGCTGCTCGACCCACTCAAGCGCAAGCAGCTTCAAAAAGGAATACAGGAGCTTTCCGAAGAAGGCACTGTCCAGCTCTTCATGGAGCCTGGACGCGAGAAGGATCCAGTGTGTGGCGTGGTAGGACGCCTGCAGTTCGACGTGCTCATGTTTCGACTCGAGCACGAGTACGGCGCACGGGTGACCTTCGATCTTCTTCCGTACCAGCACGCGCGTTGGGTCGACGGCGTAGCCGACTGCGCCGAGCTGAAGGCCAAGCGAATTCCGATGGCCGTGCTCGACCGCGACAACCGTATCGTCGCCTTGTTCCGCGACGAATGGGAGCTCGGCCGCGCCGAACGAGACAACGAGAATTGGACGTTCCACGAGACCGCGCCGATAGTGGCAGCAGCGTGAATACCGGGGTGTCGCTTGCGTCCAAAACCGGCATACTGAAACGCGGGGGGAACGAGCGAATGATGAAGAACGCCACCAGAGTGAGCTTGATTCTGGCCGTGTGTATGGCGGCTCCAGCGATCTCTCACGCCGACGCAACGACCTATCGCGTGCGCAACGATAACAGGAGCAGCGTGACGTTCGTCTCGGATGCGCCCCTCGAGACGATGACGGGCAAGAGCTCGAAAGTGACGGGGAGCATTACTGTCGATCCTGCGGACATCACGAAGACCAAGGGCTCGTTCAAGGTTCCAGTCGTCTCGCTGAGCACCGACAACGACCTCCGCGATGAGCACCTTCAGGGCGACGGCTGGCTCGATGCGAAGAAGTACCCGAACATCCACTTCGAGATCACCGAAGTCGTTCTGGGCAAGAAGGACTCGAGAGAGCTCAAGAAGAACAAGGGCACTAAGGTCCAGGTGAAGGGCAAGTTCACCGCCCATGGAATCACCACGCCTGCCATCGCGACGGGCTTCGTGACTTGGTCCGGCGGCTCGCTTCAGATCAAAGCCGAGCTCACTGCGAAGCTCGAGGACCATGATATCTCGGTCCCGTCGATCGTTCGCCTGAAAGTCGCGAACGAGATCGCGATATCGGTCGACCTCCGCGCCATCGCGAATTAGCGCGCTTACGCGAGCCCTGCGCGCTCCAGTAGCGGATCGAGCTCCGGATTCCGGCCCATGAAGTCCCGGTAGAGTGTTTCCGGTTCTTCGCTGTTCCCCTTGGATAGGATCGTGTCCCTGAATGCGCGTCCGACTTCAGGATTCGTGATGCCTTCGCTCTTGAAGCGGGTGAAGGCGTCGGCGTCGAGCACCTCGGCCCACTTGTAGCTGTAGTAGCCGGCCGCGTACCCGACGGGGTGTGCGAAGACGTGGCCGAAGCCTGCGAGCATCGCGTAGTTCTCCGGAAGTTTCGCCGCTGAGTACCCTTGTAGAATCTCCCGGGCGTACGCCGTCACTTCGCCGTCTCGTTCCGGTTCGTAGTCCTGGTGGAGCGCCAAGTCGACGCTCGCAAACCCCAACTGCCGCATCTGCGCGTTGGCAGCGCGATACGTGCGCGCACGCACCATCTTTTCGTAAAGCTCGTCGGGAATCCGCTCGCCGGTTTCGTAGTGCGCGGCGAACAGGTCGAGGCCGCTTCTCTCCCAGCACCAGTTCTCCATGATCTGGGAAGGCAGCTCGACGAAGTCCCAGGCAACGTTCGTACCCGCCAGGCTGCGGACGCTTACCCGGCTGAAGCAGTGGTGGAGTAAGTGGCCGAACTCGTGAAAGAGCGTCTCGACTTCGCGATGCGTCAGCAGTGCTGGCTTGCCACCCACCGGCGGGTTGACGTTCGCGCAAAACAGTCCGAGGTGCGGCGAATGCGGTTCTTCACGATGTGCCGCGCTGATCAACGCATTCATCCAGGCACCACCGCGTTTGTTCTCTCGCGGAAACAGGTCGACGTAGAACGCGGCGATCATCGTTCCGCCGGGGTCCTGGATGGCGTACGACTTGACCTCGCTGTCCCAGGCCGCGGCGTCCCTCTCCACGATCTCGATTTCGTAAAGCGCCTGCGCCGTTGCGAAGAGGCCATCGAGCACGCGGTCTAGCGGGAAGTACGGTCGCAGCTCTTCCTCGTTGAAGTCGTACTTCGCCTGTCGTTGTTTCTCGGAGTAGTAGGCCGTATCCCAGGCTTCGAGCGCGGGTGCCGAGTCGCCTTCGATCTCGTTGCGATAGGCCTGAAGCTCCTGGTTTTCGCGCTCAAAGGCGACCTGTGTCCTGTCGCGGAGATCGTCGATGAAGGCCTTGGCCTTTGCGCCGGCCTTGGCCATCCGGTCTTCGGTCACCAGGTCCGAGAAATCCCGGTAGCCGAGGAGTTTGGCTTTGGCCTGACGAAGCTCGAGGACCCGTCCGATGATCCTCCGGTTGTCGCGCCCTCCGGAGATCGCCCGGGTGTTGTACGCTCGCCAAACGTGCTCGCGAATGCTCGCGTCGTCCAAGTAGGTGAGCACAGGAATCATGCTCGGCGCGTGTAAGGTGAAGCGCCAGCCCTCCAAATCTTTCCTGCTCGCGTTCTCTGCGGCAGCTTGCTTCGCACTCTCTGGCAAGCCGGCGAGCTTGCTTTCGTCCGTGATGGTCAACTCGAATGCGTTGGTCTCATCCAGCACGTTTTGAGAGAACTCGGTGGTCAACTTGGTGAGGTCGATCTCGATCGCCTGTAGCTTGGCCTTGTCTTCCAAACTGAGCTCCGCGCCGTGCCGCCGGAAGTCGTCCAAGGTCTTCTCCAAGAACCGCTTCTCGGTCGGAGGGAGCGCTCCCGCTTCCTCGGTCGCCGAGAACGCCCGCACTGCCTGGTAGAGGCCATCGTTCATCGCAAGCTCGGACCAGAACGCACTCACCTTCGGTCGCGTGGCATTGTAGGCCGCGCGCAAGGCGTCGGTCGTCGCCACGCTTTCCAAATGGTCGACCACCGTCATGGCCCGTTCGAGCGGCTCGGTGGCTTCTTCGAGCGCGCCGAGCGTGTTCGCGTAGGTTCGAGTCTCGTCGCTCGCGGCGATCGCATCGACGGCCCCCTGCGCGCTCGCCAGCAGCGCATCGACCGCGGGCTCCACGTGTAGGGCTTCGATTTGATCGAAGGGAATCTCGAATCCGAGTTGGATCAACGGGTTACGCATCGTCGAAGCCTAGCAGCGGGACCGGGTTTGCGCGGCTCTCTACCAAATGGTAGAGAGCCGGGTCGGGCGGCAGGCCATCCGCCGCACCGGCGAGTCGGGAGAATCCTTCATGGCGGTACCTACGCGTTACATCCTCCACCAGGGGCCGATGCTTGGCGCCCTTGCCCGCGCGGCTTTGGTCGCGGTGAAAAGCGCCTCCGGGCAACCCAACAAGGCGCCTGCTCAGGTCCCAGGACCGATCGTCACGGCAAGGATTCCCGCCCGGCCGCCCGACCTCGTCCGCGACTATGTACGCCACGTGGGCGGAGACCCTGCCTGGTATCGGGGGCAGGTCCCTGCGCATCTGTTCCCGCAGTGGGTCTTCCCACTTCAGGCCCGCGGGATCGAAGGGCTCCAGTACCCGATTCAGCGTGTGCTCAACGGCGGCAGCCGTCTCCAAATGAATGCGCCACTGCCGCTCGACGAACCTTATGAGCTGAGCGTTCAGCTCCTCGACATCGACGACAACGGACGACGCGCGGTCGTTCATCAACGCGCCATCACCTCCACGTCGACCCATCGCGAGGCGATCGTCGCCGATGTGTACGGGATCGTTCCTCTCGGCGGTGGAGACAAGTCCGCCAAGCGCAAGGACGACCGCCCCCGCGTACCGGTCATGGCCAGGGAGCTCGCGCGTTGGAAGCTCGGTACGAACGTTGGCCTGGAGTTCGCAAAGCTGACCGGCGACTTCAATCCGATTCATTGGATTCCGCCTGCGGCTCGCGCGAATGGCTTCCGCAATGTCATCAACCACGGGTTCTCCACGATGGCGCGAGCCATCGAAGGGCTCAACCGTTCGCTCTTTTCCGGCGAGGTGGGCCGGCTCGAAGCGATCGACGTGAAGTTCACGAAGCCGCTAGTGCTTCCCGCGAAGGTTGGCCTCTACATCGAGGACGACAGAGTGTTCGTGGGCGATGCGCCCGGCGGTCCCGCGTATCTAGTTGGAACCTATTCAGTGAGGAGCTGAGCTCAAATGACTGACCTGTTGCTCGAGAATCAAAACGCCCGGAAACTGATCAAGACCCTCGGCTTGCCGATTCCGGTGCCGGAGAAACTGGCGCGCGCGAAGGGGCCGTACGAGGAGCGACCGCTCGACGACAAGAAGGTGCTCGTCTGCGGGGCCGGCGGATTACAGACCACCCTTGCGCAAATCCTCACGAAAGCAGGCGCCAACCCCTGGGTCGTAGGGGACACCGACGCTGTGCTCGAACCTTTCATCGGTCCGGGTGAAGCCTGGGCGAGGACGCCGCACTGGGTGCGGACTGGCGACGCGCCTGAGGGTGAGCGGATCGACGCCATCGTCTTCGACGGCACCGGACTCGAGTCTCCGGACGACCTTCGACAAGTCTACGACTTCATGCATCCGTGGATCCGCCGCCTCAATCGCTCGGGTCGAGTCGTGGTCATCGGCCGTCCGGCCGCCGACGCCAAGAAGCCGGCTCGCGCTGCAGCCCGCGCCGGCCTCGAAGGGTTCACACGAAGCCTCGCCAAAGAGATCGGCGCGAACGGCACGGTCGCGAACAGTGTCTTCGTCGAAGAAGGCGCGGAGAGCCGACTCGGCCCCGTGCTGCGCTTCCTCTTATCGCCCCGATCGGCGTTCATCAGCTGCCAGCCGTTTCATGTCACCAAGCTCGCAAAAGGTGACGAAGCGCCCGACACGCACGTGCTTGGGGGCAAAGTCGCCTTGGTGACTGGCGCTGCGCGCGGCATCGGCGAAGCAACTGCCGAGCTCCTCGCTGCAGAAGGCGCTCACGTGGTTTGCTTGGATCGACCGGCGGACGACGCCCCTTGCAGCAAAGTAGCCCAGCGGATTGGCGGCTCCGTGCTTCTCGTCGACATCACCGACGAGGACGCTCCTGCGCGGATTGCGAACGAGCTCAAGGAGCGCTTCGGAGGCGTGGACGTCGTCGTGCACAACGCGGGCGTCACACGTGACAAGACCCTCGGCCGCATGAAGCCCGATGCCTGGGACATGGCAGTCGACATCAACCTCGGCGCTGTGATCCGTATCACCGACCGGCTTCTCGAAGACGAGGTGTTGCGCCCCGGCGGCCGAATCGTTTGCCTGTCCTCGGTGTCCGGAATCGCAGGAAATCGCGGGCAAACGAACTACTCGGCCAGCAAAGCAGGCATCGTCGGCTTCGTTGAAGCACTCGCACCAAGAGTCGCCAAGAAGGGCATTACCGCCAACGCGATCGCGCCTGGGTTCATCGAAACGCGGCTCACCAGCGCCATGCCGGTTGCGATCCGCGAGGTCGCGCGTCGCATGAGCGCCGTAGGGCAGGGCGGCAAGCCCGAAGATGTCGGCCAGGCGATCACTTTTCTCGCAACCCCAGGCGCTGTGGGCGTGACCGGTGCAACGGTCCGTGTCTGTGGCGGCGCACTCATAGGAGCATGAACATGGCCAGGAAGAAGGGTAGTTGGGGCAAGAAGCAGCGCGCGGTCATCGTCACCGGCGTCCGCACCCCGTTTGTCAAAGCGTTTGGAAAGTTCCTCGAGCTCGATAGCATCGACTTGGCGGACATCGCCGTGAAGTCACTCCTCGAGCGCACCGACCTTCCGCACGAAGAGATCGACAGCATCGTTTGGGGTGGGGTCATCCTGCCGTCGCTTGCGCCGAACATTGCGCGCGAGGTGGCGCTGGACCTACGTCTTCCTGCAAGCGTAGAAGGCATGACATGCACCCGTGCATGCGCCTCCGGGCTCCAAGCCGTCACGCTTGCGGCAGCCGCGATTGAACGCGGCGAGGCCGACGTCGTCATTGCCGGCGGATCCGACTCGACGAGCAACGCGCCGCTCAACCTGCCCCAGAAGGCGGTTCACGCGCTCGCGCCCCTCGCGTTCGGCAAGGCCACGCCGGGGGATTACCTCGGAGTCCTCTCGCAGATGATGCCGATCACGGACATCCTCCCGAAAATGCCCAAAATTGCAGAGCGTACGACCGGTGAGGTCATGGGCGAGTCCGCGGAGTCGATGGCCCGCCGAAACGAGATCACCCGCCAGGCGCAGGACCACTTCGCGGAGCGCTCGCACCATCGCGCAGCAGCCGCGATCGCCTCGGGCCGTTTTGATGACGAGGTCACCGCAGTGGAAGCGTCTGGTGGCTGGGTTTACGCGGACAACATCGTGCGCGGAGACACGACTCTTGAAAAGCTCTCGAAGCTCCGCCCGGTGTTTGCGAAGGATGGCACCGTCACCGCCGGCAACGCATCACCGCTGACCGATGGCGCGGCGGCGGTACTGCTGATGAGCGAGGAGAAGGCGCGTGCGCTTGGATACAAGCCGCTCGCCGCGTTCCGCAGTTGGGCGTACGTGGGCGTCGATCCCGCGGACCAGCTTCTGATCGGCCCGGCTCTGGCGATGCCGAAGGCACTCGACCGGGCGGGCATGGAGCTGAAAGACATGAGCGTCGTCGACATGCATGAGGCCTTCGCGGCGCAAGTGCTCTCGGTGACCAAGGCCCTCGCCAGCAAGGGTTTCGCCGAGATGCGGCTCGGCAGGAGCCAGCCAGTCGGCGAGATCGACGAGGATGACTTCAACATCTACGGTGGCTCACTTTCGATCGGACACCCCTTCGGCGCCACGGGTGCGCGTATGGTGACGACGATGGCCAACGAGCTAGCGAGCACCGGCAAAGAGACGGCGCTCTTGGGGATCTGCGCGGCAGGCGGCTTGGGCGCTGCGGCCGTTCTCGAGGCGGTCGACTGAGGGTGAGCGCGCGAGCGGCCGTTGCCGTGGCGCTGTTGCTCGCGTGCGCGGGCTGCACGAAAAAGGAGCCGCGCGGGCCTGGGCGGATCGTCACGCTGGACACCGGCGTTGCCGGTTTGTCCGGGCTTACCCTGGACGAGCACGGAGCATTCTGGGCTCCGGGTGAAGACGGGGACGCGGTCGTCCGGATCGACCCCAGCACCTTCGGCGTCACCCGCTACGCCGTAGCCGGGGGGCCAGCCGCGACCGATCTGGAGGCCATGGCCTGGGTCGATGGGACTCGTTTCATGCTCGGTACCGAGACTCAGGAGAAGGCACGCCTCCGCGACGTAATCCTCGACGGCCGGCTCGATGAGACTCGGCTGGCCGTTACGGCAGTCGGCAATCTCGACTATGCGCGGTGGCAGTTAGCAGCCCCAGATAACCGTGGCATCGAGGGGATTTGTCACGTAGATGGCGTGTTGGTTTTGGCGACCGAGCTCGTGGAAACACAGCGCGGACGCAGGTGGGCACCCGTTGGCATGTTCGACCCGAAGACACAGATCTGGACCGCGCATCGCATAGGCTTGACGAGCAAGACAGGCAAGCTTGCGGCGCTCGACTGCCGGATTGCGAACGGCTCGATCGAGGCTCTCGCGGTCGAGCGGCACTACGGTGTGTCGCGTCTCCTTCGTTTCGAGGTCCCGCAAGGTCCCGAAGGGCAGTGGATCGAGCCAACCATTGCGGCGGATCTGTCGGAGTTGATCTCGCCCCTTCCGAACTTCGAAGGCCTTGCATGGATGAAGGACGGTTCCGCCGCACTCGTCACCGACAACAAATACCGGGGTGCTCCTAGCGATCCAAGCCGGCTCTATTTCGTACCGGCGAGCGCGATTCAATGAGCCGAGCCGTGGTGGCCCTGATTCTGGGGTTGGGAGTCGCCAGCAGCGCCCGAGCTGAGCCCGTCGCGCTAGGGGAGGCCGTCCAGGAGCATGTTCGCGCGATTCATGCGCGCAATCCGGAGCTTCGCGACGACGCCTTTTCGAAGATGGGCGGCTCTAGCGTGGCGAGCAAGGCCTTCCTCTACTGCTTCTCGACCCCGTACGTCGATCTCGCCGAGCACCAAGATCTTGCCGAGACTGTCGAATACTTCAATACCGGAAAGTCCAACTCGTTCAACCGTGAGAGTGAGGCGGCAGGTGTGAGTTGGAACCTCCGCTACGTCCTCGGCGGACGCCCAGCCAATTTCCGCCAGGAGCTCGACGCAACCCAGGCGCGATGGGCGTTCATCTTGTTTGGCAGCAACGACGCGCAGAACGAGAACGAGCGAGTCTACCTGAGCCGGCTGGTGTACTTGATCGAGCAGCTCGAAGAAATGGGCGTGGTGCCGATCCTAGGCTCGGCCCTACCAAGAAGAAACACCCACAGGGATCGATGGATCCGCCGCTTCAACGCAGTTACCGAAGCAGTAGCTACCCACTGGTCACTCCCGTACATCGACTACCACGGCGCAATGGCGAGCCTCCCGCGCAAGGGTTTGGCGAGAGATGGCGTGCATCCGAATGTATTGGGGCGGGGAGGCGTGCGCGCCGCGTGTCAGCTCACGGAGAAGGGGTTGCGGTACGGGAACAACGTAAGGAACCTGCTGACGCTACAGATGCTCGACGCCCTGCGCCGCACGGTCGCCGACACAGGCACTGGCACAGGCACAGGCACTGACACTGACGCTGACACTGGCACTGGCACTGACACTGACACTGGCACAGGCACTGACACTGACACTGACACTGACACAGGCACTGACACTGGCACTGGCACAGGCACTGACACTGGCACTGGCACGGACACTGACACGGACACGGACACTGACACAGGCACTGACGCTGGCACTGACACTGGCGTCACCGACCCGGACTCGGCCCCCCCGTCTCCGCCTCCCGGCCTCGGCCCCCCGGCCCCGGCCCCGGATCCCTTCCCCCTCTCCACTCTCCTCCCAAAACCCTCCCTCCCCATCGCCTCCTCCCTCCCCAGGAATTGCGGCTCCCCCAAGCCCGACTCCCGCCTCTACCGCACCCGCCTCGACCTCCCGGAGCGCACCCGCCTCCGCGCGTCCGCCCTCGATCTCGATGGCTACAGACACCGGGTCTTCTGGGTTCGCATCGATGAGAAGGGTGAGCGCTGCGTGCGCCGTCGTACGCAGACGCTCGAGGTGGATGCGCAGCCCGGAATGTGGGATCTGATCGTCGAGGTCCCCGAGCGCGCCGCGCAGAAGGGCCAACTGCTGATCCTCATCACGCGCAACCCTCGTTGACCATGGCTGCCGCCGACCACATACGGATTCACGAGATCTACGAATCGATTCAAGGCGAGTCGACCTTCGCCGGGCTTCCTTGCACGTTCGTCCGGCTCTCCCGCTGCAACCTCCGTTGCCGCTGGTGCGACACACCTCAGGCTTTCGAAGGCGGTACGGAGCTGCCGCGCGCCGAGGTGCTGGAGCAGGCGCTCTCGTTTGGATCGCCACTGGTCGAGCTCACCGGCGGAGAGCCTCTGCTGCAACCGGGCGCGATCCCGCTGCTCCAAGAGCTTTGCGATTCGGGCCGGATCGTTCTTCTCGAAACCAGCGGCGAGCGGGACATCTCCGGCGTCGACCCCCGCGTGCATCGCATCATGGATCTCAAGGCGCCGGGCAGCGACGAGTCTCACCGCAACCGCTGGGAGAACATCGAGCACCTCGGCCCGCGCGACGAGGTCAAGGTCGTCCTTGCCGACCGAGCGGACTACGAGTGGGCGAGGGCGGCCATCCGGGAGCACGATCTAGCCGAGCGCGTGAACGCAGTGCTGCTCAGCTGTGTCTGGGGAGAGCTCGATCCGAAGCACCTGGTTGGATGGGTCCTCGAGGATAGTTTGCCGGTTCGCGTGCAGATGCAGATGCACAAGGTGATTTGGGACGCGGACACAGAGGGAGTCTAGAGATGGCATTGGACCCGGAATTCGTTGCAGATTGCCCGTACGGACCAGAAGCGATCTGTATCGATGAGATACTCGAAATCGACAAAGACGCGGGCCTCATCCGCGCGCGGATGCCCACGCGTCCGGACCTGCCGTTGACCCGTGACCAGCGGGCACACCCGGTGCGCCACCCGCGCCACGTGAGCGGCGGCTTCATGGTGCATCTCACTGGGATGCTCGGGTTCATGCACACGTACTATATCCTCGGGCTTCGCCACGCCGATGGCTGGATCGGTTACGGCGGGCGCATCTATGACGCGCGCTTCGCGGCCCTCGCGACGATGGGACCACCACTCGATCTCGAGCTTCGTGCGAAGAAGGTTCGACAGCGCGAGAACCAGGCTTTTGGGCGATATGAATTCCGCTTCACCCAGGGGGACACGCTGATCTATCAAGGCGACCAGGCAGCGATGTGGATGAGGGTCACCGAGTCATGAGCGCGCGGTCCAAGACCCTCAGCATCGAGACGCGCGGGCGCGGCACCACGGAGATCACCTCCGAGGTGCAACAAGCCGTTGGAGCGTCCGGCATCGCCGAAGGGCTATGCACGGTGTTCGTTCATCACACCAGCGCATCCCTGATCGTCAACGAGAACGCCGACCGAGACGTGCAGCGCGACCTCGAGGCTTTTTTGTCGAGGCTCATCCCCGACGGGGATCCCCTCTACATTCATACGATGGAGGGCCCGGACGACATGCCCGCGCACGTCAAGACCGCGCTCACGCAGACTTCGCTGAGCATTCCGGTCACCGGCGGCCGCTGCGCGCTCGGCACCTGGCAAGGCGTTTTCCTGTGGGAGCACCGGCTACGTGGCCACCGGCGACGCGTCACGGTGACGGTCGTCGGTTAGACCCGCACCGCCCGGGACACGGTCGCGCTCTACTTGCTCAGGCTCGCGCCTGGGGCTGCGCGCCGTCCTCGGTGTACATCGCCTCGATGTCGTCGGCGAAATGGTCGTTCACCTTCGCGCGCTTTACCTTCAAGGTCGGCGTGAGCTCGCCATCTTCGACCGTGAAGTTGCGGTGCAGGACCGTGAATTTCTTGATCTGCTCGACGCGTGCGTAGTGCGCGTTCATCTCGTCGATGTGCGCCTGGATGCTCGCCCTGAGCTTTTCACTCTTGTGTAGGGCGCTCGGGTCCTCGCCGTTGGCCGCCGCCCATGCCGGGCCCGCCTCCGCGTCGATCGTGATGAGCGCGCTCAGGTATTTGCGGCGGTCGCCGATCACGACGGCTTCGTCGATCAGCTCGTGGTTCTTCATCGACCCTTCGAGGTTCTTCGGCGTGATGTTCTTGCCGCCCGCGGTGATGATGATGTCTTTCTTGCGGCCGGTGATGTTCAAGAAGCCGTCGCTGTCGAAGGCGCCCAGGTCACCGGAGTGCAGCCACTCGCCCGAGAGAGTTTCGGCGGTCACCTCCGGGTCCTTGTAGTAGCCCATGAAGACGTTCGGGCCCCTGACCATGATCTCGTCGTCGTCCGCGATTTTGACTTCGACGCCTGGGATCGCGGGACCAACGCTGCCGAAGCGATACTGGGCCGGGGTATTGAAGCTTGTCGGGCCCGTGTCCTCCGACTGGCCGTAGACCTCGAGAACCACCAGGTCCAAGCTCGCGAAAAACTCGAGCACCTCGCGCGCGATCGGCGCGGCGCCGGTGACGCAAACGCGGGCGTTGCCCATGCCGATCGCCGGCTTCAGCTTGGAGAAGATCAGCTTGTTGGCGAGCTGATATTGCAGGCCTTTGTGGCCGCCTGGGTTCTTGTTGGTCTCCCAGCCCACCTTCATCGCCCACTTCACGAGCTTGGCCTTCACGCCGGTGGCATCCTTGAGCTTTGCGGCGATGCCCGCGTGGAACTTCTCCCAGATGCGCGGCACGCCAAAGAAGACGGTTGGCTGCACTTCTTTGAGGTTCTCCGGAACCGCTTCGATCGATTCGGCGAAGTACACCGGATAGCCGGTTGTGATCGGAACATGAAGCGTGAACATCTGCTCGGCGATGTGAGAGAGGGGCAGATACGAAAGCGAGCAGTCTGCGGGGCTTGGTGCGACGATTTCGGCCGCGACGTTGGCCGTCCACGCGAGGTTGTGATTGCTCAGCATCACGCCCTTGGGCGGGCCGGTCGTGCCCGAGGTGTAGATCAGGGTTGCAAGTGCCTTGGGATCCAGATTCTCGAGCCGGTCGAGATAGACTTGCTTCTCGACTTCATCGCCCTTGGCGAGGAACTCTTCCCAGCTCATCACCATGTCGTCGGCGATGGCCGGGGCGCCCTTCATCGTGACGACGTGCTTCAGGTGCGGCATGTTCGCGCGCTCCAATCGAACCTTCCGCCACTGGTCCTCGTTCTCGACGAGAATGATAGGCGCTTCGGCGTGGTCGACGATGTAACGCACCTCGACAGGCGAGCAGGTGGTGTAGATCCCTGCCGGCGCTCCACCTGCGCCAATCGCCGCGAGGTCGATGATCGCCCACTCGGGACGGTTGAACCCGAGAATGCACACCGTCTGCCCAGGCTCGAAGCCGAGCGCGATCAACGCGCGCCCCGCCTGAGTCACCTGGTCGGAGTAGGTACCCCAGTTCGTGGGCTTCCAGCTCCCACCTTCGCGGACATAGTACGCGGGGTCGTTGGGGGTCTTCTGCGCTCTCTGCAGCAGTCGATGGGGAATGGTGTCAGTAGCCACGGCGTCACCTCTCAGGTTGCCAGCCGTCCGGCGGCTGGGACCGGGCAATATAGGCCGAGATCACCCCGAATGTGAAGGGCAACCTACCCAGGCATGTGCTAAATCGCCCCCTTCACGGAGGAGTGGCCGAGCGGTCGAAGGCGGCGGATTTGAAATCCGTTGTAGGGGCGACTCTACCGGGGGTTCGAATCCCTCCTCCTCCGCCAGTTCGACCGGGGGCGAGACCGTGGGGCCGAGACCGGGGATCCGAGACCGTGAGGCCGAGACCGTGACGGTGTCAACGTCAGTGTCAGCGCCCGCGCCGGCGGGAGATTCTGAGCGTCCTAACGAGAAGATCTTCGGACTATTGATCCCGCCGCCCGATCGAGTAGCGTACGCGTCTCTCAGGGAGGATGTATGACGCTGCAAGGATCGATGCTTTCGCGGATCGAGGGGTGGGCCGAGTCCCATCCGAGTGATGCCGCGCTTCGCGAACGCCGCTCCGATGGGAGTTGGGCTACGGTCAACTGGGTCGAATACTGGGCGAGCGTCCGGAGGGTCGGGAAGGGGCTCATGACGCTTGGTCTTCAACCCGAGGAGTGTGTCGCGATCGTCGGCGCCAATCGGAGTGACTGGGTGATCTGCCAGCATGGCATCAATGCGGCTCAGGGGATTCCGGCGCCGCTCTACACGACGCTTTTGCCGGAGCAGATGGCCTACATCATTGGGAATGCGCAGTCGAAGATCGTGATCTGCGACGATCAAACCCAGCTGGACAAGTACATCTCGATTGCGAAGGGCGACAGCCCCATCGAGCACATCATCACCATGGATGACCTCGGCTCCACCGATCCACGCGTGATCACGCTTGCCGCGTTGATGGCAAAGGGCGACTCAGTGACGGATGCTGAGCTCGACGCTCGCCTCGACGCAGTGAAGATGGACGACGTTGCGCTCCTGATCTACACCTCGGGCACGACGGGGCTCCCGAAGGGGGCGATGCTCACCCACCGGGGGATCGAGCTCATCAGTGATGCGGTTGGAAAGACGTTCCCTGTGCTCCTCGAGACCGCGCAGCGAGCTGTGAGCTATCTGCCGCTGTGTCATGCGGCCGAGCAGGGCGTGACCAATTTCTCTGGCCTCAGGACTCGAGCCGAGACCTACTTCTGCAGTGACCTCACGCAAGTCAAGGATTACCTCGTTGAGGCACGCCCCACGTTCTTCCTCGCAGTGCCGCGTGTCTGGGAGAAGTTCGAGGCTGCGCTTCGAGGCAAGTTGGCGGAGGCGACGGGCATCAAAGCGAAGCTCGCGAGCTGGGCGCGCAAAACCGAGCTCGAGGCATTCAAGAAGGAAAGCGAGACCGGCCAGCCGGTGACGAGCTTCAAGCGAAATCTCGCCAACAAGCTCGTGATCTCGAAAATCAAGGAAGCCCTGGGCCTCGATCAACTGTTGGTTGCGCTCAGTGGAGCAGCACCCATCTCGGTGTCGACCCTCGAGTTCTTCGCGTCGATCGGTTTGCCGATTCACGAGGGCTACGGGATGACCGAGACCTCCGCGTTCGCGTCCGTGCAGCCGTACGGACGGCTGAAGTTCGGCACCATCGGCAAACCGCTTCCTGGCGTCGAAGCGATGATCGCAGAGGACGGCGAGATCATGCTCCGGGGCATCAACATGGTGAAGGGCTACCTCCGCCTTCCCGAGAAGACCGCCGAGCTCTACAACGAAGCGGGTTGGATGCACACCGGTGACCTCGGCGCGATCGACGAGGACGGCTACATTTCGATCACGGGGCGCAAGAAGGACCTAATCATCACTGCAGGCGGCAAGAATGTCGCCCCTGCCGAGATGGAGGGGTACTTGCAGTCGATTGCGGGCGTCGGACAGGCGGTCGTGGTTGGGGATCGGCAGCCGTATCTGGCGGCGTTGATCGTCCTCGACCCGGAGGCGCTCCCCGAGCTCGAGGTGGCGTCTCAGATCTCAGGATTGAGCGACGTCGCCACCGCGGCCCGCAACCCTGACGTGAAGCGCTACATCGAAGAAGAGATGCAACACGTCTGCAACGCCAAGGTCGCCCGCTACCAGACGATCAAGAAGGTCCACGTCCTCCCAACCGTCTTCAGCGTCGACGGCGGCGAGCTGACACCGACCCTCAAGGTGAAGCGCAACATCGTCAACGAGAAGTACGCATCCGAGATTGCGGCGTTCTACGCGGAGGGGACACCGGCCACCCAGTCCGCCCGGGCCTAAGAAAAAAAGGGGTCAGACCCCATTTTCAAAGGGTTAATCGCATCTGGGCAGCAAAAGCGGACGGTCCCCTTTCCATACGCAAGAGTTGCGCGTAGATGCCGCCTGGAATCGCATGACCGGCTCCGATCTCTGAGCTAAGGTCGTTCGCGAGAAACGGAGGCTATGGGCATGAGCGATAGAGTCGAAAAGATCCTAGCGAACTACGCTGGGGAGAA
>CALLDH010000134.1 GCA_937998345.1 uncultured bacterium
GGCGCCTACTACAGCCAGACCGGCACGTATCGCGACAAAGCCAAGAACGCCGGCGGCTGGCCACTCGAATCCCCCAATCCCCACGCCCACGATAACGAGATGGCCCAACGCCTCTACGAACACAGTCGCCAACTAGTGGGCCTCGAGTCTGCTTCAACACGCCAAGAACCACAGGCCGCGTCCCCGCTTCACCCTAAGCCTTGACGCTTCTCCCCAGAGACACAGGTTCCGACCCCTTTCAGGAAAGGAGCCATCATGAACGCCGTCGCCGTCGCAGTGCCGAGCATCCCTCGTGAGGATTGGACGGCGCATCCGCGGTTTCGTACGCAAGCACTCCTGCTCGGGTCCCATTCGAATTTTCGCAGGGTGAGCCGCTACTTGGTGGACCAAGCCGCCCGCGAGGAGTTCGTGGGGTTGCATTCTCTGTTCGATCGCTGGATCGCGGCAATGCGGAGCCACGAAGCGTACGAGGAGCGGAAGCTCTACCCATACCTCGAGTATCGCTGGCGGGTATCCTTGGACGAGGCGCGCACCGGGCACAGCGAGCTCCATGCTCGCGCCGACGAGGTCGCCGAAGCCTTTCGCTCCTTGGCGCGTCCCGCCGATTCCACGGAGAGCTCTACCGACAATCCGGTCCTCCGCGCTCTACAAGCGCACGATCGCACGCTCGATGACCACCTCAACGTGGAGGAGGAAGCCGTCGTTCCCCTGCTACTCGCGCTCGACCCAGAAGAGTTCAATCGCTACTACCGCAGCCCACTCTCCATGCTGATTCCCGCCCATCGTGGTTAGCTAGAGAAGCCCACCGCCGCGAACGAACCCTCCTTGCCTAGCCCGCGGATGAGCCCCTCGACGCCCCGCTCGACATCGGCGACACGGGCGCCGGCTGGTCCGACTGGAAGGGAGAGTGGAAGCTCCCCTGAAGCTCGGCAAAACCCCGGAGGTCTGGCTGAACGCCCAACGCAGGAACCTCATCGCGTTCAGCACAGCCTTGCGGTACAGTCTCCGAGGAGCCCGGTGCACCTATGACTACCAAGACAAAACAGATGTCGCCCGTCGATTCGGCCTGGCTGCACATGGATGAGCCGACCAATCTGATGATGATCACAGGGGTCTCGCTGCTCGATAAGCTGCCCGACTTCGAACGCTTCCGCAGGACCCTGGAGGTCCGGCTGCTGACGCTGGATCGGTTCACGATGCGCGCGGTGGAACCGGTCCTGCCGGTGGGCACGCCACACTGGGAGCTCGATCCCAACTTCGATTTGGATGCGCATGTGCATCGCGTAGCCCTGCCAGCACCGGGCGACATGACGGAGCTCCAACGCTTCATCAGCGATTTGGCCAGCACGCCGCTCGATTTCTCCAAGCCGCTGTGGAACATCCATCTCGTCGAGAATGTCGCGGGCGGCGCGGCCATGATCTTGCGTCTCCATCATTGCATCGGCGATGGCACGGCGATGAACGCGGTTCTGTTTCGCCTCATGGACATGGCGCGCGATGCGCCCATCGGTGAAGTGCAAGAGCCAGCGACAGAGCCGCCGAAACGGCATGATTTCGTTTCGACTGCGTTCGCGCCCGTGCGCAGCATCGGAAAGGCCATCCGCTACTTGGCGCACGAAGGGAGCGAAAGCCTTCGCCACCCCTCACGTATCGTGGAGGGCGTGGGCGCCGGGGCCGAAGCGGCGAGCATCGTCGGGCGCGTGCTGCTGATGTCACCCGATGCCGAGACGCCGTTCAAGGGGCCTCTTGGCGTGCAAAAGCGCGTGGCCTGGTCCAACAACATTCCGTTGGCGGATGTCAAAACCGTCACCAAAGCATTGGGCACGAAGGTCAACGACGTCATGCTGAGCGCGGTCGCCGGCGCACTGCGCGACTACTTGATCGCACGCGAGGCGGACGTGAGGGATCTCGAGATCCGGGCCGTGATTCCGGTGGACCTCCGCGAGCCTCAACGCGGAATTGAGCTTGGCAATGCCTTCGGCCTCGTTTTCTTGGCTCTCCCGCTGAGCATTGCCGACCCGGTCGAACGGCTTCGCGAGACCAAGAAACGCATGGATGCCATCAAGCAGTCGATCGAGGCGGTCACCTTCTACAGCTTGCTCAGCCTCTTTGGCGTGACGCCCCGGCAGGTCGAGGAGCAGGGGCTCAATATCTTCGGTTCCCGCGCCACCGCGGTCGTGACCAACGTACGCGGCCCCGGTCAGGCGCTTTACATTGCCGGCGCCAAGATTGACAACATCATGGGCTGGGTTCCACAAGCGGGACACCTGGGCCTTGGGGTCAGCATCTTCAGCTATGACGGCAAAGTGAGCGTCGGCGTGATCACGGACGCCGGGCTCGTGCCCGACCCGGAACACATCACCGCCGGTGTCCGCGCCAGGTTCGACGAGTTGCTGGCCATCGCCACTGCCGCGAACCAAGGTTGATCTCGGCTCTCCCCACCCCCCGCGCGCTGCAAATTCACCCTGTGACCACCACCCCCTTCTCGACGAGCCCCGAAGCGAAAGCGTTCTACCAAAGCCGCGTCGCTTCCTTCGGCTTGATCATCGCGGCCGCGGGGGCGATTGGTTTTGGCTTTCGCATCACCATCGGCTTGGCGACTGGGACGTTTCTCGAGAAGATGGGCGA
>CALLDH010000135.1 GCA_937998345.1 uncultured bacterium
CGAGCTTCGCCAGCTTATCGGGGGTGAGCAGGCTCTGCACCGCGGTGCGCAAATCCTCGAGCGTCTCCTTCACGTCCGAGACCAGCGCTAGATCGGTGGGATAATTGCGGCTCATCGACGCCGTGTCGATCCCGATTCGAACGATGCGAGTTTTCGGAGATACCTCGGGGCTGGCGGGAACGCGCCTGTCGCCGAAATCCCGCGCACCGACACAGACGATCAGGTCGATTCCCCGCTTGACGTAATCGAGCTGCGGGCTGTACCAGCCCAGGTAATGCGGGTGGTGGACGGGGAAATTCTCGAAAGCCTGGTTGCCGCTCGCAACGGCGACGCCCAGGAGTTCGGAAAGCAGTAGGATTTCCTCCTGGGCTCCGGACTTCCAGATTTCGTCTCCCAACACCAGCAAAGGACGCTTGGCTTCGACGAGCAGACGGGCCGCTGCTTCGATCGCCTTCTCTTCGGCCCGAACTCGCGCGCGGATCATGAACCGGTCGCCGGGAAGAATGTCGGCCTTCGCCTCGCCCTCCAGGGCGTCACCGGTGGTGGCGAGATAGACGGGCCCTCCCGGCTCGGCGGTGGCCACCTTGAATGCGCGTCTCAACATGAGGGCCAGGCTTTCCGGGTTTCGGGCCTCCCATGAGATCTTCGTGAATTGGCGGTTGACCTCCTTCTGATCGAAGCCGGGACGGGGGGCGAGTTCCGCGTCGTCGCTCCAGACTTCGTTGTCGTTGAGGCCGGCGGTGACGACGATCGCCGAACCGTCGCAACTCGCATTGTAGAGCTGCCCCGCCATCTGGGCGGTGCCGGCAATCACGTGAACGTTCACCAAGGCGGGCTTTTGGCTGACGCGGTGGTAGCCATCGGCCATGGAAATCACGATTCCCTCGTGCAGCCCCATGATGAGCTGCATGCCGGGTGTGTCCGCGAAGGCGTCGAAGAGCCCCACCTCGTAGGAGCCGGGGTTGGTGAACAGATACTCCGCCCCGGCCGCCTTGGCCTGGGCGACCATCAATGCGCCTCCCGTGCCTTCGACCCGGAGTGCGTCGGGGGTGTCGATACCGGAGCCGGCGAGTTCGGAGGCTTCCACCGCGTCCAATATGGCTTGAGCAAAGACGGAACCGAAGCCGAGTGCCGCCATGCCTTGCACGAAACCGCGACGGGAAAGTCCTCGTTCTTGATAGCTGTGGATGAGCTCTCTCATCTTGGGCTCCGTGGGAAAGGGTCTGTGGCGACCGGGGACGCTCCCGGTTGCGTGGTGATCGTACTCGACGAGGCGGTGTGGACTCAACGGTGCCCCTGACATTCTCTGGGCTCGACATCGTCCAGCTCGAGAAGTGGGTCGATGAAGAACTCGCTGATATGGCGACGAAACGGGTGATGCCTTGCCAGGTCGCGATCGGGCGCTCATCATCGGCGTGAGGAGGCTCGATCCATGGCTGACGAAAAGATTCCGCTGGGCAGGACCTCGGTCTACGGGCTGATGCCGGAGGCCGACGTGCAGAAGATCGTCGACGCGATCTTCCGGCTGATGCGCGAGACCGGTGTGGCGTTCGATCCGGACCCCCGGGTGTTGGATCTCTTCTCGGACGCCGGTTGCGACATCTCGGCGGATCACGTCGTCCGCTTCGAGACCGATTTCGTGAAAGACTGCCTGGAGACGCTGCCGAAGAGCACCAGGATCTGGAATCGGGACGGCAGCGACTTCCACGAGATGAAGGAGGGCAACACCGTATTTCGTACGGCCATGACCTGCATCCGGGTCTTCGACCTCGAGACCGGCGAGTTGAGGGACAGCACCTTCGACGACGTCGCCACCATCACGCGGGTGGCGGACGCACTGCCGAACGTGGACGGCGTGTGCCTGATGGTCAAGGACGTGCCGGACTCGACGCTGCACGGCGAGGTCGGCGAGTTCGTCGCCATGGCCGAGAACACCAGCAAGCCGCTGGAGTATCTCTGCGAGAAGAGCGAAGCGTTCGACGCGGCGATCGAGATGGCCGCGGCGGTCCGCGGCGGCATGGACCAGTTGGCCGAGAAACCCTATTTCATCCATACCGTCACGCCGCTTCCGCTCTTCTACGCCAAGACCCACACCGACCAGATCATGCGAGCCGCGGAGTGCGGCATCCCGATCACGACGGGCACCGACTCGATCGGCGGTGCGGCCGTGCCGTACACCATCGCGGGGAGCATGACCCACAGCTTCGCCACGGACTTCGCCGGCGTCGCGCTGTCGCAGCTGGTCCGGAAGGGCGCGTTCTGCGCGCCCTGCTCGGACAACATCTTTCTGGAACCCCGGCGCGGGAATCTCGGGAGCGAGGTTCCGGGTCTGCTGGCCGACCTCGCCACGCGCCAGGTGATGACCCACCTCGGTCTGCTCCCGATGGCCGGGTCCGGTGGCGGATCGCGCGCGCGGCGCTTCAACCAGGATGCGGTGTTCCAGATTGCAGCGGGAATGCAGAAGACGTTCTTTACCCGACCCGCCGTATCGAATGGAATGGGCTCCATAGACAGCGGGTTGACCCACTCGCTCCACTCGCTGCTGCTCGGCGACGAACTCGCCGGAATGCTTCGCTGCCTCTGGAACGGTGTCGCCGTCGACGACGATCATCTGGCCCTGGACCTCGCGCACTCACTCGGGCCGAAGGGCAGCTATCTCGGGCAGCGGCACACCGTGGTGCACTGCAAGAAGAATTACTGGGACTCCCGCTACTTCGGAGCCAACTTCCCGCGCAGCAACTCGCCGGCCATTCCCGACCGGGATCTGATCGAGCGCATCGACGAAGATCTGCACGAGATTGTGGCGACACACCGTCCCGAGCCTTTGGCCGAGCCCGTGCGCAAAGAGATCCGCGAGATCCACGGAAAATATGAGGACGCCTGAGGCGACGCGTCAGCGTGTACATGCGTTCGCCGCCACGGTCCGCTAGGGCTTGACGACTGGCCCCAGCGCTTCGATGTGCTCTGGCGTGGTCCCGCAGCACCCGCCGATGATCTGCGCGCCCATCTCCTTCCACTGGTCGGCGAACTCGGCATATCGTTTCGGTGTATACTCCCCGAAATCGAGCACATTGAGCGGCTCGTCGGGTGAGCTGCCCCATTTTGGATTTTTCTCGTAGGCGTAATTCAGATTCGCATAGGCGCCGATGGGCCCGTCATAAGACTTCCGCAAATTGGGCATGCAGGCCGAGATCTCCTCGGGTTTGCTGCACATCAGCAAGATGCCATCCATCGGGTGCCCCTTCAGGGCCGCCACCAGTTCCTGGAACGATTCACCGCGCATCAACGTTCCCTTTTCGCTGACGTTGCAGAGACCCAGGAACACGGGGAGACCCGCGGCCGCGCAGGCGTCCACTGCGGTGATGCAGTCCGATATCGGCTTGTCGTGCACAGTCGTACCGCCCAGGTACTCGGGCAGCATCACATCGACGCCCGCCGCTGCGAGCACGCGGGCCTGGCCTTCGAGTTCCTCGCGAAGGTCTGGTACATCGACAGCGGTAGATTGCGCTATCGGGAAGTTTAGCGCTACCACGAACAAGACCATCGCGGACAAAAACAAGATTCCACGAGAGACCGTACGAGATGTCATTGGCGGATCCTTCCGGCGGAAAAACACCCAGGCGGATGGGCTCGTTTGCGATCGCAGGCTTAGAGGCAATACCGTTCAATTCTCCATAAGTCGTTTTTCAATAAGCTTTTGTTATGGGTGGCTGGGGCAGAGTCTTCGATGCC
>CALLDH010000136.1 GCA_937998345.1 uncultured bacterium
AACAACCAGAACAGGGGCTCGCTGTAGATTTCACGCAGCCATTCCCACATTGGATGCTGACCCTAGCACCAACGCTCCATGTTTCGCCATTGTCCCCAGGGGAAGACGAGCGCCGCGAGCAAACCCGCCGAAGCCCATGCACCGATGACGAGCCAGGCTCCCGTCGGGGCCGGCTCCATGCGTAGAAGCACCGCGATGCCCGCGACGCACGCAAAGGTTTTGTAGATGACCAGGTACTGGAAGAACACGAGATAGCGGACCGGCCAAATGGCACCGAGCGCAAACATTGCGCCCTCGCCCATGATCGCCCCTCCGTAGAGTGCTTGTACGAAAGGGTTTGGTCCGACGTCGAGGCCCAGCATCGCCCAGGTCGAAGCCGGGTCGATCATCATCGCCCCGCCCAGGATGAAGGACGTACTCGCAAAGAGGAGGCAACACGCGCGGACCGCTTGGACTCGCGATGCGGAAAGGCCGTCGGTGCTCATGGGCGGAACATAGGCAGAACGGTCGCAGCGGCAAGCGCGATTCAAAGGCCAAGGCGCTTCGGAAGAATCTCCAGCACGCCGCGTTCCGCGTCGGCCTGATCGGCACCGATCGAGATGACATCGAACTTGCCGTGATCGTGGAGCGGACCGAGGTTGTAAAAGATGAATCGGCCCTGACCGCTTTCGGTACGGAAGCTGAGGTCACCGGCGAGCTCGAGGAGGTCGGGAAGGCTGGCGCCGATGAGCTCGGGGAACACGACGTCCTGAGCGCGGTACGCCGGGCGGGGCCCAGGTAGCAGCCGGTCGAGTAGGCTCATCGGCGTGCTCGTGCCACCCCAGCGGCCGTTGCACTCGGTGAACACCACTTGGAACTCCGCGTGGGGGTCGCCGGTCACCAGGTGGTCGAACGAGCAGCGGCCCACGTACCCGAGCTCCTGAAGCGCGGCGGCAACCATCAGTCCGGCCGTGGCGAGATCCTGGTTTACCGCATCGGGCAGGGTCGAAGGCCGGCTTCCGACGAATACCTTCTCTTCGCCTTTCAAGATCTGCTCGTAAATTCCGTCGAGGCGCGGCTCACCCAAGCCCAGCGGCGGGATCCAGAGCTGCGTCGAAGGCGACAGGTCCGTGTCGAGCCAGGCAACGGCCAGGACCTCTTCGCCATCTGGCCACTCGGTCCGGCGCAGAAACTCTTGCACCATCTCCGCGGCGTCGCGGTCCGAATGCACGTCGCGGGATGCGAACACGGCGTTCCCCATCGCAGATGCGCACCTCGTTCGCTTCAAGCCAACGCGATCGTGCCGCTGCGCCAGCATCCGCAGGTCGGATTCGATGCCCGCCAGGTCTCGCGAGATTCGCGTGTCGACCAGGGCCTCGCGTCCGAGCACGCGTGCGACCAGCTCGTCGAACAGCGCCTTGTCGTTGGCAATCCAAGTGACGGGTGGCGGTGGTGAGATGACGCGCACCGGGGCACGGCTGTCGACGCTGAGCATCGCGGCGAGCTCCCAGACGTCTTCGATGCCCATGTAGGGGTGCACCGTCAAGCCGCCCGCGCCTCTGGCGATTTCGACCAGGCGCCTGTGCGTTGCGCCCGTGGTGCAAGCGCGTGCCACAGCGATGGGTGGGCCGATCGGATCTGCGACCAGATGCTCGGGTGCGCCCATCTGGAGCGTGCCGCGGCAGTACGGTTCGTAGCCCAGGGCTTCGGGCGTGACGGTCACGTACACGTCGTGGTCGCCGGCTCGGAGACGGCCGCGGTGCTGGTACTCCTCGACGCCTGCGATGTCGGCGAGGAAGGGAATCCCCGACACATCGTCGAGCTGCAGTGTCGGGTGCGGCGTGTCGCCCGGCTGCCAGCGATGCGGCTCGTAGGGGCGCAATTGAGCCGCGAGGTCGATGTCGGCGCCGAGCTCTCGGCCGGCAATGCGTGCTGGTCCCAGGTCAGGAATACGATGGCCGGGAGTCCCGCTCACAGGCCCCCCTTTAGCGCAGCTGGGCGCTGTTTCCAACGGGCTCAGTTCTGCGGTGCGGGTACGGCCGGTGCGTACTCTGTGAGGAACCCGTTGACCGCGGTCCAGTAGACGTCGCTGTCGGACCACTGGTTCCACAACGCGCGTGACCCGTGCTGACCCTTCGATGCAGGCGTGAAGAGGATCTTCTTCTCGGCGGGGGAGGCATCGAAGATCGGCAGCACTTGTTCCCGCTCTTTCTTCGCAGAGGTGACGAACACCGGCTGCTTCACGCGTTTGGCGAAGCTCTGAACGTAGTCGCGGCCCTCCTTCTTGAAGTATTCGCCGGGAGCGAATGCCATCACTGCGGTGACTTCATCGGGGTGTTCTGCCGCCAAACGAAAGACCAGCGAAGCAGAATAGGAGCTGCCCCAGACGATCACGCGCGCGGCCGTGAGCTCTTTGCGCGCGTAGCGAAGCGCCGCCTCCATGTCGACGTAGGCATCCAAGTAGCTTCTCGCCAGGCCCATCCTCGTGGCGCGGCGGTGGGTCTCGTTCTGAACGCCGTTGACCTTGCCGCCCGAGCGCTGGTCGACCGCCATCACCCGATACCCGGCCTTGACGAGCTTGGGCGCGATCTGCCGATACTCCCCGCGGCTCCAACCGGCCTGATGAAAGAGCAGGACCAGGGTCGCCGACTTGTCGTTGGCTTCATAGACATCGGCTCGACCTTGGATCCCGCCGGCCGTCGGAAAGTCGACGCTCTCGAATCCCTCATCGGCAAACGATGTGGCGTTTGGCCCGGCCACCAGCATGGCGACCACGGCGACAATCCAGCTCAACCTGCGCATCGATTCCTCCTATTCAGAACGGGTAGCAAGGTAGCGCGGAAACCGGCCTCAGTACACCAATACGGGCCGCGCGGCGGCCACGCTGAGGGTAGTGGACAGGGGCAAGTCGCGAGACGAGGTGCCGGCATGGATTTCATGCACCAGCCCTTCGAGCGCCCACACCGATTCGGCGACGTCGTAGTACGCCAGGTCGTTCACGGGGATGGCAATTTCGACCCTTTGAGTTTCGTCGGGCCCGAGAGTGACTTTCGCAAAGCCCTTGAGCTCACGTTCGGAACGCATCACGGCGGACTCCGGGTAGGTCACGTAGAGTTGAACGACCTCCGCGCCTGCGACCAAACCGGTGTTGCGGACGTCCACGCTGAAACGGACCACATCGCCGGCCCTGGCCTCCGACTCACTGGCCCGAAGATTGTCGACTCTGAACGTCGTGTAGCTCAGGCCGAACCCAAACGGGAACTCGGGCACCGAGTCGTTGCGATCGACGTAGCGATAGCCGTGGAAGTAGTCGTAGGTGACCTCGAGGGACTCGTTGTCGAACGCGGGCAACTGATCGAGGCCGGTCGGAAAGGTGATCGGCAGCTTGCCAGAGGGGCTAGCGTCGCCGAACAAGAGGTCTGCGATGGCGTGGCCGCCCATTTGTCCTGGGTACCAGGCCATCAGGACCGCCTCGACGTCCGAGAGCCACTCCCCCATCGTAATCGCGCTGCCGCCCTCGAGAACCACGATGGTGCGGTCGTTGGCGGCGGCAGCATCTCGAATGAGCTTCACTCGTTCCGCCCCAAGCCCCAGGTCGACCCGGTCGCCGGCGCCGATGAGCGATTCGCCTTCGTCTTCGGCCGTGAGGCCCGTCACGACGATGACGGCATCCGCAGCCTCGAGAGTAGCGATGTCCTCGGGGTCGAGGACGTCCGTGCCGATGTGATCGACCGCTACTTCGTCGCCGACAGCGTCTTGGATGCCTTGCAACGGCGTGATTACAAAGGCGGGCTCCGTATCGCTGCTTCCTGTGTCCCCGGTATTGGGCGTATCCGCGAGAACGCCGATGACCGCAATGCGTTCGAGCGCGCCCACGTCGAGCGGCAGGGCGCTCGATTCGTTCCTCAACAGCACAGAGCCCTTGACCGAAGCTTCCCTGGCGAGAGCGAGATGCTCGTCGCTTGCCAGCACACTCCGGTCGAGATCATTCGGCTGGTCGAGCCCGTACTCGAGCTTCTTTCGCAACATCCGGCGGACGGCATCGTCGATCACGGACTCGGGCACATCGCCATCGTGCACCGCCGAGAGAAGCGGCTCGCCATAGACCTGCGGGGCCGGCATCTCGAGATCGAGGCCATTCAAGGCCGAGCCGAGCGTGGAGTGCGTTCCGAAGACGAAGTCGGACAGTACGAACCCGTCGAACCCCCAATCGGTTTTCAAGACTTGCTTCAGCAGGTGTTCGTTCTCGCCACAGAACTGACCGTTGACGGAGTTGTACGCGCTCATCACCGAGGCAGCGCCACCTTCGAGCACCGCTGCGCGGAAGTGTGGAAGGTAAATCTCACGCAAGCTTCGTTCATCGACCGTGACGTCGACGTCGAAGCGAGTGTCCTCGATGCTGTTCGCCGCGTAGTGTTTTGGATTCGCAATCGCGTGTTCCTGCACTCCCCGAACGAACGCGACCGCCATTCGCGATAGATGATGGACATCTTCGCCGTAGGTCTCTTGAGAGCGGCCCCAGCTCGGGTGGCGCAAGTTATTGATCGTGGGAGCGAGTAGAACGTTACCCCCAATCGCCTCGAGCTCACGGCCCATGGCTGCGCCAATCCGTCGCTCGACCTCGGGCTCCCAGCTTGCTCCGCGCGCCAACCCGACGGGAAAGGTCGTTGCCCCTGCCGCGGCGGTTACCCCTCTCGGACCGTCCGACATGACGAAGGGCGGCACGCCGAGCCGTTCGACACCCGGAGCGATCCAAAGCAAACCGCCGTCGGGCAAGGGCATGGCGCCGTTGCCCGCCATCTGTGCGACCTTTTCTTCGAGGTTCATCTGGGAGATGAGCTCGTCGACGCGTTTCTCGAGATCGTCGCCCACAGTGGCGTTGCTGCTGCAAGCGGCCAGGGCGGCAACCAAGATCAGACCAAGCCATGTGAGTTTCATGCGACCGGATGGTACCCGATGTCAGCCGACTTCCAAGACGACCTTACCCCTGGCGCGCTTGGTCTCCATGTATCGGTGGGCCTCGGGCGCCTCATCGAGCGGGAAAGAGCGGTCGACGACGACTCGCATGCTTCCTGCGTCGATCTGTTGCCGAAGCCAGTCGAGCTGCTCGCGCCGCGACTTCACGATGACCAGCTTGGCACGCTTCCGGCGCACGAAAGTCCGAGCTACGTCTTTGAAGATACGCGAGCTCGGGATGGTGTGGACGTAGGTGCCACGAGGGGTGAGCAATTGCTCCAGCGTATCGAAACGGTAGTTGCCGAACACGTCGAAGATCGCGTCGAAGCGCTCATCCAGATCGACGAGCTCGGTTTGGGTGTAGTCGATGACTCGATCGGCGCCAAGCTCGGTGACGAGCTCCACGTTTCGGTGACTGCAAACCGCGGTGACCTGGGCGCCCAGTATCTTGGCGATCTGGACTGCAAAGACCCCAACGCCACCCGAGGCTCCGTTGATCAGGACGTGCTGACCTGGCTTCACCCGAGCGTCGTCGCGAAGGGCTTGTAGTGCCGTCTGCGCAGCGAGTGGCACCGCGGCTGCAACGCGTAGCTCGATCGAGGTGGGTGCCTTCGCGAGCTGTTGGGAATCCACAGCCGCATACTCGGCATAGGCTCGACCCGCGAAGTCGTTGATCATCCCGTAGACCAGGTCGCCTTCCGCTAGATCGGCACCGAGCCCTGCCTCCACGACCTCGCCCGCAATGTCGTGTCCGATGATGAGCGGGAATTTCTTGCCAGTCGCCACTTGAAACTTCCCCTTGCGCACGACGACGTCCTTTGGATTCACGCCGACGAAGCGAGTCCTGACGAGGACTTGCCCGCGCGTCGGCACCGGGCGCGGCACACTTGCCTCATGGAGCATCTCCGGGCCGCCGTATCGGTCGATGACGACCGCGCGCATCATTTCGCTCGGATGCAGGTGCTTTCCGTATTGTGGCAGCGCGCTCATTTCTTCGCGTAACGGTAGAGAGAGAGCCCGGAAAGAATTTTGGGCTGAAAGAACGTGCTCTTCTCCGGCATCACGATTTCGGGGTCCTCGAGGCCCGCGTCCGCGACTGCCATGAGGTCGTCGAGGCTCACCGGGTGAAGCGCAACGGCGATATCGTAGTCGCCCCGGTCGACCGCGGCCTTCATTTCATCGAGTGCCGCCTCCGAGTAGTAGTCGAAGTGATTCGGGTCGACGATCATGTCGTGGGTCAGTCCGAGCTTCGGATAGAGCTCGCGTTCTAGGATCGCGCAATCGAGGCGTCCGACCACGTCATCGGGCACGTGCTGCGCGTCGAGCTCGAAACAGCCGTCCTTCGTATAGATGCAGAAGCTGTGCTTTGCGGGCGTGCGGAATGAATCGACCCGGCGGAGCGGAAGTTCTCCCGCGATCTCCGAGAAGGGACGAACCCCATTGATGACGCGATTGTACGCTTGAATGACCGCTTCCTCGGTGACGTAGCAGAGGAAATGGGTCTGTTCGTTGAGGAGGCTTGCGTGGTAGCGATGGTGCCCGTCCGCGATGTAGAGCGGCTCGGTTTCGAGCGCGGCTTGGATGGCGCGCCCAGTCTCACTGTGCTCGGGAACACGCCAGACCTTGTTCTCGATGCCTTCGAGCTCGCTGAAGCCGCCGAACTCGCTGGTGAGCTCGTAGAGCGGGTCCGCCTCCTGCTTTGCCTGCTCAAGCGCCGATGCGATTGGGGCTCGGGTCAGCACGAACACCGGGCCGATGTGGAGTCCGGTCGCGCGGCGCATTGCGATGCGTCCTTTCACCTTGTCGTCGAACGTCTTCTCGTGACGAATGATCTG
>CALLDH010000137.1 GCA_937998345.1 uncultured bacterium
CAAGGAACGAAATCCGCATCTCGTTCTTTGGCAGGGTTTCTGTGCCCGGGGCGTACAGGTTGCGATTCTTGATCGCAGGCCAGGGCTTGTAGTACTCCGGCAGGCTGATGCCTCCGCCGGGGCGAGCTCCGTAGGGATTCTTGGGCGGAGGGTCCCCGTCAGCTTCCTTCTTCTTCTTGCGCCGCGCCTCAGCAACGGCCGGGGTCATCCCAACCCCCAGCCCCGCGATGCCAGCGGCGCCTACCTGAAGCGCCTCGCGGCGGCTGAAGCCTTCCTTGTGGGGTTCGTCTGCGGGACTGTGCTCGTCGGGCGACTCCTCGGGAGCAGGCCCATCGCGATCATCATGTTTGTCGTTTGACACGTTGTTCTCCTGGGCTGACGGTTGGGGAAGCGGCGAGAAGTCCGTTGATGGTACTGACCTAGACGCTACCGTCTACCACGAAGATCCGTGAAGCAATCTCCCCGGAATACGCGAGTCTCCAAAGCCGAATGGCTGGAACGGGCGCTGGAGGTTCTCGAGTCCGAAGGCGTGCAAGGCGTTCGCGTCGAACGACTCGCGCGCGACCTAGGGATTGCGAAAGCAGGTTTCTACTGGCACTTCCGCGATCGAAGCGACCTCCTGCAGAGCCTCCTCGACCATTGGGCCCATGAGTTTACCGCCGTGGTCACCGCAAATCCCGACTTGTTGGAAGGGGACCCAAAGAAACGGTTGTACGAGGCGATGCTGATGATTCTGGAACACGACCTGGCGAAGTACGATCTGGCCATTCGAGACTGGGCGGCTCACGATTCGGCCGCTGCGAAAGCCGTGCGACATGTTTCTCGCACGCGACTCGACTTTGCTCGATCCATCCTTTCCGACCTCGGGTTCCGAGGCCGGCAGTTGGAGATGCGAGCTCGTTTGTTTGTCGGGTACCACACCTGGGAACACGCCACCTTCCGAGATCTCTCGAAGAAAGAACGGCGCGCATTGCTGCGTCTACGACACAAGCTCCTGGTGTCACGGTAACGCAAGCCCTAGAGCATCAGGCCACCGCTGCTCTGCAGCACTTGGCCGGTGATCCACGAAGCATCGTCGCTTGCCAAGAACACCACGGCTCTGGCGATATCCTCGGGCCGGCCGAGGCGCCCGAGAGGCGTTTGAGCAATCATGCCGTCGAGCATTTCCTGAGGTATGCCGGCGCTCATGTCTGTTTCCGTGAGGCCCGGAGCGACCGAGTTGAGTCGAATACCTTGCGGTCCGAGCTCCGCGGCCAAGGCCGAGGTAATGCGCTCGACCGCTGCCTTCGCACCCGAGTACGACGCCGCACCGGGCATCGATGCCTGGGCAAGGGTCGACGAGATGTTGACGACGGCGCCGCCGCTCTTGGACAGATACGGAATCGCCTCGCGCGTGGTGATCAACACACCTCGCACATTCACCGCGAGAATCTGTTCGAGGGCATCGTCGTCGAGCTCGACCAGAGGCGCCAATGTGCCCAGGCCCGCGCTGTTGACCAGAACGTCCAGGCGGTCGAACTGCTCGATCACAAAACGAACTGCGTCGGCCGGAGCGCCTTTCTCAGTGACGTCTGTGGTGATGTAGCGCACCGCGTCCGGGTATTGGCCGGCGAGCTGTTTGAGAGGCTCTTCCCGACGGCCGGTGACGACCACTTTGGCTCCTTCGGTGACCAGGGCTTCGGCTACCGCGCGACCGATACCGGTTCCTCCACCGGTGACGAGCACAACTTTGTTAGCGAAACGTGACATGACTTTTTGTCCTTTGTTGACGGGGAATCGGCGAGCGAAACTTCGCTCTGATCGAATGCTCGAGTACGAATTCTGCGGGAGCGGGGCTTAGGTCGAATCGCCAGGTGTTTCGGCAACCCTCGCGCGCAAAGCCCGAACCGTTCGGCCCGCAGCTCGCTCGTTCTCTCGACTGAAAACCGACGATGGCAGTGGCAGGTCGGGGTCCACGTAGATCCTGAAGTCGATCTCCGTACGCGCGCCGTCATCGGTCGGGGTGAGCTTGAAGCTCGCATCGAAGGCGTCGATGTTCCCGTCCATGAGGTGGCCTGCGACCACTCGCGAAACCCCGTCTTGGGGACGCTCAGCGAGATCGAGCTGCCCGTAGAGGGTGTACATGCCCTTGGCGACGCTGACTTCCATGTAAACCATGGCCCGGCTCCCGCGCTGTGCGAGCACCTTCGACTTGGTGAAGTTGGGCATGAACCGTACGTAGTTGGCGTAGTCGAGCACGATCTGCAGCACCTCCTCGATCGGTCTGTCGACGACGATGACCGCCTGCCCCGTCGCAATGTTCGAACCTTCCACGGGGATCTGCGCGGTGAATATCCCGGCGTTTTCCACGTGTGCCTCCACCGCGGCGGCGTGGCTTGGCATCAGACCGAGGGTCGAGGCCGAGGCGAGGGCCCCGGCCAGAGCGATGTGCAACGTCGTGCGTCGAAGGGTTTGAGATGTGTTCTGCACGGCCAGTCTCCCGAAGCTCCCAAGTTGAATCGATCTCTCTCGGTGGAGCCTTCGCATATTAACTACCGCTCGGTAGTAAAATGTCAAGGCATTTTGCTACCGAGGGTTCCAATATTGTGTAAAGTGTCTAGGGTATGGGTATGAGCGGCGCGAATATGCGGTCCCGAGGCCGGCCACGGCTCTTCGACGAAGATGCCGTTTTGGATGAGTTGACTGCGCTTTTCTGGCGAAAGGGGTACTCCCAGACCTCGATGGCCGATCTCGTCGACGCCAGCGGCGTCCACAAATCGAGCCTCTACAGCACCTTCGGCACCAAGGAGGAGCTGTTTGCCAAGATCCTCCAGCGCTACCTCGCCGCGCGGATGGGCATGTTCTCGAAGCTCGTCGAGCAGGCCGGGCCCGGAATCGACGGAATCCACGCCTTCCTCGAGATGCTGCGAGGCGACCTCGTCTCGGGGACCGGCCAATGGGGCTGCCTACTCGTCAACAGCTCGAGCGAGCTCAGCGGAACCGCTCCCGGCTTCGAAGACTTCGGCGTCGCGTTTCGCAAGGAACTGCGCGAACGCCTACGAGCACTCATCCGTCAAGCGGAGCCCGAGGGAACCGCCAGTACCAGGGTTACCGACCAACGAACCGATCTGTTCATGACCTTCATGTTGGGTCTCAACCTCACCGTCAGGGGCGGCGCCGACGAAAACGAAATCGGCCGGGTCATCGACGCCATGCAGGCCACCGTCGACACCTGGCGTTGAGGCAGGCGGCGACGGGCCATTGCGCTAGTATCGGCGCATGGCTGTGCGATTTGACCCGCCCGAACCGCCCAACGCCTTTGTGCGGTGGATGTTCCGTGTGCCCGTGTACTTCTTTCGTGCTGGCCTCGGGTTCTTGTTTGGGAGTCGCATCATCATGCTCGAGCATGTCGGCCGCACGAGTGGGCTCACTCGGTACAGCTGTGTCGAGGTCGTCGACCAAGTCGAGGACGGTAGCGCGATTACGATCGTGTCCGGGTATGGGGAGCGCTCGCAATGGTATCGAAATCTCCGCGCTCGGCCGGACATCCAGATTCGGACGAACCGGGGGCGGCGCGCACATCGATGGCACGGAAGCGGACTATCGCGAGGTGGCCGCGGAGCGACTGCGCTTCGTCCGGCTCAGGTAGCGGAGCCAAACACCGCAAGAGGTACCGGCGGCGCGGCCGCCTCGGGGCTTCATCGCCCACGAGCACCTGGCTCTGTGAGTCACATTGTGATACATCGAGTCTATGCATGTATCACGCTCCTCTGCGATTCAGCCAGAACACAAAGAATATCAAATATTTAGCGCAGAGCCGTCCCTGCGGCATTGGCTGGCGGCTGTCGATGCAGTGTTGAGGGCCGTGGAGGAGACGGTTTGGCGTTTGCGGCGCGAGGCGCTGGAGGCCTGCCAGGCGGGTCGGGAGGACTGGGCGGATTGGGCCGATGGGATTCGCGATGCGCAGGGCGCGTTGCGGAGCTGGCGGCAGCAGACCTCGCGGCTCGTAGGCATCGGTTGGGAGCTGACCAAGATCGCCACCGGGTATCGCCTGCATTTGACTCGGGCGGCGTTCGTGAGCCGGCGGCGCGCAGCCGCGATGCTCGAGCGCCTCCATGAGAAGAACGCGCAACGGTTCACCGCGGTTTGCATTTCACACGGTGCTGGCTTCTTGAAGGTGGGGCAGTTGCTCTCGTCGCGCCCGGATCTGATGCCGCGCGTCTGGATCGAGGCGCTGTCGATCTTGCAAGACAATGTGCCAGCCGAAGACGAGCAACGCATGGTGACTATCCTCGAAGAGGAGCTTGACTCGTCGCTCGACGCTACGTTCCGGGATTTCGACGCGACGCCTATCGCCTCGGCAAGCATTGGTCAGGTACACCGAGCGGTTTTGCACGACGACACTGTGGTTGCGGTCAAGCTGCAGCGCCCCTCCATCGACACCGTCATTCAACTCGACATGCGGATCTTGGCGTCCTTCCTCGAAGGGATGAGGACGTCGCTGCCGCCGGCGGACTACGACACCATCGTCCGGGAAGTTCGTGCGACGATCAGCGCGGAAGTCGATTACGAGGCGGAGCGAGCACACGGCGTTGCGGTCGGCGAGTACCTCGCAACCCTGCAAGGGGTGCGCGCGCCTCGGTCCGTCGGCACGCATCAGAGCAAACGCGTGCTCGTGACCGAGTTCATCGAAGGAGAAAAGATCACGTCGGTGCTGGACCGTCTCGCGGAGGCACGGGCTGCCGGAGACGAGAGTGCGCAGACCGAGATCTCGCGCCTGGTGAACAAGTTGATTGAAGCGTACGCGCATCAAATACTGGAGCTGGGACGGTTTCAAGCCGATCCGCATCCGGGCAACCTCCTCGTCGAGGCTGACGGCACCTTGGTCATCCTCGATTTCGGATGCACGAAGATCCTCGAAGGAGAGGTCCGGCGCGCGTACGCACAACTGCTTCAGGCCTTCTTCGTGCAAGACACCAAGCGCGTGAGCGAGCTCCTTCAACAACTCGGGTTCCGCACGCGGAGCGGGCGACCGGACACCCTGCTCTGGTTTGCGGAGCTGATGCTCGATGAGCTGCGCTCCGAAGGGAGCGCGCTTCGGCAAGGGTTCTCGAGCTCAGAGATGATCGACGAATGGATTCGGCTCTTGCGGGCGGTTGAACAGGATCCAGTCGTCCGTGTCCCAGATCACTTCGTCATGATCGGCCGAGTCGTTGCGACGCTCGGTGGACTGGTGATGCACTACCGACCGACGATGGACGTTCAGCGAGTCATGGTGCCGGCATTGATAGCGGCGCTGTCGAACTAAACGAAAACCTCGATACCTGGCTCTCGCGCGCCCCACATCAACGAAAAAAGCCGACCCCGAGGGGTCGGCCTTTGGAGCGGGAAATGAGATTCGCTTACGAGTGTACGAGTGCAGTGCGCTGCACGAGTACGGGAGCAGTACGCAGGCGCAGCCGAGTACACTCACGACTTCAACCTTGGCAATATTCGCCTAGCCCACGACACCATTCGGGAAATGCAACAACATCAACCACGCTCGTGCTTAGGCAGTAGTGGGGAACTCGCGAGCGTAGTCGCGTTGCTCCGGGAACGGGCGACCCTTGAGGATCATCCACGACGCGCTGGCCGTAGCGACGGTCTTTCCGTTCGGACTCTTAACCTCGGCGTTGGTGACCGAGAAGGTGCGCCCCTTATGAACGACGCGACCGTGGGAAATCATCTTGCCCCGGTCCGGGGGAGCCGGTCGAACGAAGTTCACGGTCAGGTCCAAGGTAGCGTATGTGGTCCCCCTGGGCAGCGTTGTGTGAAGTGCCATCGCCATGGAATCGTGCGCGATGTTTGCGATCACGCCCCCGTAGACCATGCGGCCTGGGTTGCAGAGCCATTCGCTATTTTCGATCGACATCGCGGCGGCCCCCTCGTCTACCTCGACCATCTCGTACCCGAACAACACGCCGATGGGCGAGCGCGCAGCCTCCCCGGATTTAAGGGCGCGCCCCCACTCGAGCCCGTTCATTTCTTCCCATACGCTCAGCGGAACGTTGGCCCCCTGCACCGGGCGCAAATAGGGATCGGGAGTGTCATAGGTGGGTGCTTCGATGGCGTTGGCGACAAACGTCTCGGTCTCGAACGGCTTGAGGTGCTGAATGAAACACCGGCTGGTGCCGTGCGCGATCAGACGACCCTCGCCATCTTCGACGTGCACTTCGGACAGGCCCACGGTGGGAGTTGTGTGGATCAACTTGGCCCTTGCCGCGAGCCTCCCGCTCCAGGGCCCAGCGGGCCTGAGAAAGCTCATCGACAGCTGTGATGTCGTGGTGATGGCCCAGGGCGGCACGCCCGTCAGCACCGCGCAGCCGAGCGAGGCGTCCGCCACGAGCGCTCCGACTCCGCCAGCATAGTGACCCGTGCCACCATGAAGCCACTCGCTTGCTGGAGTGACGTACGTGCAAGTACCGACGCCAGCTTCGACCGCACGCATGCCAATCAAGCGGCAGACGGGAGGCTCCAGGATTTGTCCCTTGACCCAGGCTCGCATGCGCTCGAGCCCAGACAGTGTCAGCGTCGAAGGGTCGGGGTAGCCGCCGCGCAACGGCTCTTCCCAGACTTGCAAGTGGTCGCTCATGAGGACGACGACCGTACCCCGAGCGTGAGGCGCGTGTAAACCCTGTAGAAAGTGGAAGCTTGCGTGGAAGCTTCCGCGCGATTGAGAAGTTGTCCCTCGCCCAGGTGCATGCCGACCCATGACCTAGTTCCTCACAACTGGGTATCAATCGAAGCGCGTGCTCGTCATCGTGCCGAGTGCCCGGATCAAATCGGTCCGCGCGGCCTTGTTGCCTGAGATGTGAGCAAAGCGCTTCTTGTCGAAGGACCGTCCGAGCAGGAAGTCGGACATGGTCGGCCGAGGCACGCGAATGCGCGCGTCCGCATCGGTGCTGGGCCCCGCGGTCGCGGACGGGCGTGCGTCGAGGACGATCTGGATGTGCTCGCCGTCGATCTCTAGCTCGATGACATGACGGGCGTCGGGGAGAGCATCCCCCGCTCTTGCGAGCACCGCCTGCAGCGCCATCGCGATGGCTCGAATGCTGCGCGGGTGCTGCGGGGGCACGACGGGCTTGAGCGTCGCACCCCAGAAGCCGAGCTCCTCGACCGCAGCGCGCGCCGCCGCCCCTCGTTCGGTGAGCGCGTAGCGCACCGCATTGTGAGAGCGGACCCGTCGGACGATCCCGTCACTCTCGAGCCGGCGCAACCGGTCGGTCAGCAGGTTCTTCGGGATGCCGGGCAACCCTTCTTGCAGCTCGTGGAAGCGCGCCGCGCCGCCGAGGAGCTCTCGGAGGATCAGAATCGTCCAGCGATCGCCGATGATGTCGAGCGCGGTCGCCATCGGACAGAGCTGCCCATAGCACTTGCGGTCCTGGGGCCTTGGAGGTGCCATATTCAGAACCGTAAGGTCTACATTCTAAACTTTCAAGTTGCTATTTTAAACCAACTCGGCTAGCCTCCCGAGAGAGCAAACGCGCCAAGGACGGAGAACCCAGAAATGACACAGCCCAAGGAACCACTACCGCCCTTCCTCGCCGAACCTTCCAAGCTTGGTCAGGAGATCAGCGTCACTGGCAAATGGATCCCGACGAAGAAAGGTGGGCTGTTCCGAAAGTCTGCCGAGTCGAGAGAGATGCTGCAGGAGTGGGAAGACATCCACGCGGACGCCAGAGCCGACGCCGGGGTGCTATCGACGGAAATCAACCATGCCGTCGGGGATGACGCGGTG
>CALLDH010000138.1 GCA_937998345.1 uncultured bacterium
CTGTCGGTCTGCGCTCAGAGCAGCTCGGCGATCATCGCCGCGGCTCGGTGGGCGCCGTCCGACTCGACGGACAGGTAGTTGATGGGCGACTCCAGGGTTTGCACCATGGCGTCAGCGAGGGCCTCCGGTGTGGTCAACCCATAGTCCATGCGACGTCCCGCGCGGTGGCGGCGTAGGCGGTGGTCGACGTGGACCGTCTGCTCAAAGTGGTCCTCGAGGGGAAAGTAGAGGAAGGGTCTCCGGCAGGCGACCAACTCCATGGTCGAAGTCAGTCCGCCTTGTACGATCGCAAGGTCGCAAGCAGCGAGGTGCTTGTAGAGCTGTGGCACGAACGCATGGACGTCGACGCCGTCGTGCGCGCGTAGGGTGCTCGGATCGAGGCGTGGTCCTGCCACTACGATCATCCGCAGGTTTGGGATCTTCTGCTTGGCCGTTGGGAACGCGTCGATCACGAGGCGCAACAGGGCTGCCCCCACCCCGGATCCACCGACGCTAACGACGCAGATGCACTCGTCCTCACGGTAGCCGAGCCCCGCGCGTTGCTCGTTTCGGCCACCCAGCGAAGCGGGATCGAAGCCGGTGATGTAGCCGCTGAAGTCGAAATGGGCTTCGGTCCACTCGCGAATCGATGGCAAACTCCCGCCGAAACGCGCCTCGATGATGTCCTCCGGATTGCCCACGAAGATCGCGCGGTCTCGCAAGTCGCGCCGTTCTACACGGGTGATCATCTCGGTGTTCAGGTCCTCGACCAGTGCCGCCTCTTCGGGACCGCCGCTTGGCATCGGCAGCGAGCCGACGAAGTCCGTCATCCAGACGTACGCTCCGCGTTTGAGTTCCGGATGCTCGTGCCAGAAATGATCGACGTCCCAGGCCTCGTCGCACAGGACCAGATCATAGTCGCCCTCCTCGAGCGCGCGCTGAAAGGCGGTGAAGTTCCGCAGCAGAAGGGTGTCCATGGTGCGGAGAGCTTGGAAGACCTGAAGGGAGTGCTCGTCTGCTTGATCCACCAGGTGGGCCGACTCACTTGCTAGCCGTGCGCTCGCCGGGTGAACCCTCTCACCAGCCGCTTCCAAAACGCGCGTCACTGGATCCTGCGCGAGCCAGTCAATCTGCAAAGTCGGTTCGAGGGCACGAAGCTCACGTGCGATCGCCAAGTCCCGCATGGCATGACCGAGCCCGATAGGGGAAGACAAATAGAGCGCCCGCTTGCGGCGGTTGGTGGTGGTAGGTCGTGGGCGTCGTGTTGGATTTGGCTGCGTAACTCCGCTCTGTTTCGCAAGCACTCGATCAACGAACTGTTCGATCAGCCGATTCACACGAACGGGATGTCGAGCGAAGGTGCAGTGTCCCGCGCCTTCGAAACGGACGAACTCGCCGCCGCTGGCATCCGCAAGGTAACGCCCAGCTTCGATGGGTGTGATCTCGTCCTGATCCCCGTGCATCACGAGAACGGGGCAACGGATGCTTCTGTAGGCCGCGTCCACTCCCTCATTGCCCTGCTCAGCGCCGATGCTCGACAGGATGAGCGTCTCGGCATCCGTTTCGAGCGCCCATTCGATCCCCAGCTCCTCCATCCTGGAGGTGTGGGGCTCCGGGTGGGCGAGTCCAACGAAGTAGCGGGCGAATCCTTCATAGTCCTGCTTCCAGTGGTGCAGGTTGAAGCGCTCGAAGCGTTCATAGCTTCGTCGTTGCGCCACGAAGTTCTCGGGCGACTTCCACTTGGGTTGCGGTCCGACGGGGAGTCCCGGAGAAATCGCGACCAGTCCTTGGACCCGCTCGGGGTGTTGGGCGGCGAGCAGGGCTGCCCGATGCGCCGCCATCGACGCCCCGGCGACGAAGAACTGTTCGGCGTCACACGCATCCGCCACCGCAAGAGAGTCGTCCACGTACTCCTGATGGCGATAGGCCGACGGATGCTTCGGACGACCGGACAACCCATTACCCCGGCCGTCGAGCGTGATGATCCGGAATCGATGGGCGAGGCCCGCGATCTGAGCACGATAGACAGCCGAATGCGCGACGATCCACGGAGGGGCGAACAACAGCGTCACTTCGCCCGTGCCGAAGACTCGGTAGTGGATGTTGACGCCCTCGCGCGAGAGGTCGCCTTCGCGAATTGGTTCGTATGCTGCTGTCATCACAACCTCTCCTCGAAGTCGCGAATCAAGTGCCCAAAGCGCCGCAGCGCAGTCGTGGTTGGTATCTCCGCCTCCGTGAAACCCAGGAGCTTCGCCTGCTCGGCGCCTAGAAAGATCGCCCCCACGAGCGCACTAGTTTCATCCGCTGAGAATGGGCCGAGTGAGCCGAAACGGGCTTCGGCCTCTTTGGCGACCTGCGCCAAGAGTCGAGCCCATCCACCGAGCTCGAGTCGAACACGCTTGGCGATCTCATCGTCGGTGTATGCGGCCGCAATCAGCTCCTGCAGGACGCGCACGTAGCCGCTCTTCAGGTCCTCATCGAGGAAGTCGCACGCTTGGTCCCAGCGCTTCCAAAGGGGAGCGTCTTGCCCGTACATGCGGGACTGCCGTTCGAGGAGCTCAGCATTGAGGTGCTCGAAGAGGGCGAGCACCAGCGTTCGCTTGCTTCCAAAGTGGTAATGGATCTGGCTCAGAGGCGCGCCGGCGCGCGCTGCCACCCGGCGGGTCGATAGACCGGCGTATCCCTCCTCGGCCAGGCAGCTCCGGGCCGCGATTAGCAGGCGCTCCCGCGTCTCTCCGCGCTTGTGTTTCATTGCTTTCATGATTCAGTCGGTCGAACGACCGAATAGTCTCGAAGTTCCTGCTCCCTGTCAAGAGAAGAGTTTTCGGGGAGTTTGCGCCCTCTCCTATCCCACCGCTTGACTAGTTTGCTCGGGCGCTCGTCCGCCCCCCGCGCCTCTGGCTCGCTTGCCGACCATGTTAGGTTTGCGCGTGGTGTTGCGCGACCCACAACCGATTCCAAGTTTCTCAGGACACCGTCGAATGAGGTCAAACATGAGATCAATGACTCCCCTCGTCACCGCTCTTCTGTCCGCTCTCGTTCTGTTGGTCGGCTGTCCGCAGCAGAACGCGGAAACGATGTCGGCGTTCCGTTTCGACGAGGCGTCCATGCCTGCGGCGAAGCCTTGGACGTCGGTGGACTTCAAGAACGACCCGGACGATTTCCAGTTTGCGGTCATAGGCGATCGAACGGGTGGCGCCGATCATAGAGGCATCTTCGATCGTGCGATGGACCAGCTCAATCTCTTGCAACCAGAGTTCGTGATCAATGTGGGTGACCTGATCGAAGGCTACAGCAATGACCGGGCGAAGCTCGCTGCCCAGTGGGACGAGGTGGACGGCATGTTGTCAAAGCTCGAGATGCCGCTCTTCCGAACGGTCGGCAATCACGATTTGAGCAACGACACCATGGTGGAGGTCTGGCGTGAAAGGCACGGCCCCACGTACTACCACTTCGTCTATCGAGACGTGCTGTTCCTCGTGCTCAATAGCGAAGACCCACCGCGCTCCGCGCCCGAGGACATCGAGGAGAAGATCGAGCTCTACAACCGGCTTCAGCGGGAAGATCCCAAGAAGGCAAAGGAGATGTTGGACGAGTTCATGGCGACCGTGGCGAGCGACTTGGGCAAGCCCGCCAACTTCAGCGACGAACAGGTGGCCTACGTCGAGGGAGCCCTCGCGAAACATCCGGAAGTCCGCTGGACGTTCCTATTTCTTCACGAGCCGGCGTGGAAGAATCCATCCGAGAACTTCCTCGCCCTCGAGCAGCTTCTCCAAGACAGAAGCTACACATTTTTCGCTGGCCACCTGCACTACTACGACATCCATGAGCGCTTCGGCCGCGACTACATCACCATGGGTCCAGCGGGCGCTTCCTTTCACAAGAACGGCCCTGGGAATGTCGACCATGTCTTGTGGGTGACCATGACCGAGAATGGTCCCCGTATTGGTCAAATCACCCTCGATGGCGTCTACGATCGCGCAGGCAGGGACCTCGAGGTGAAAGAGCTGTACAATCGTGAGAGAGAAGAGAACTAGGAGCGTCGTCGCGTCGCGCGCCGTTGGCTTCGGGAAATCCGTGGCGCTTTCGGTCTTGCTCACGGCCATCGTCTTGGCGTGGTTGGCCTTTTTCGAGGGGATCTTCGATTCACACGAGGCGCTCGACGAGCAAGCTGCGGGGCTCGATGGAGGCGCGCTCGAACAGTGGCCTTTCGTAGACGGTGGCGTTGAAGACGCGGGCGTTCAGGATGCGGGCGTCGAAGATGCGGGCCCGGGCGAGGCCGGCACTCTAGACGCGGGCACGGACGGCGGCGATGGCGCCAACCGTCCGTCACTTGGGTTGGGTGGAATCGCACGACTGTCCGCCAGCAGACTGTCGATCGACGACAAAAAGGGCCGAAACGTCTTGCGCGCGCGGAACGCACGCGCGGCGATCAACCTAGGCGCCATGCGGCGGGGCGCGATTCGCGTTCCAAGGGGGCACCTCGAAGGTGTTGAGGTTACGCTGTACCGAGACGAGAACGGAAAGATCTCGATCGCGAATGCTTTTGGAGGCCCTCAGCCGACGGCGTCATCCCAAGAGTCGTCCGAGCAGTCGCCCGAAAGCGGCAGCTGGGTCATCGGGGCTGGTCCCATCAAGTTGAAGGACGTGATCCTCACGCTCGGGTTCACCGCGAAACCCTTGCAGTTTCGAATCGACAGGGGCACGCTGCGCGTTGCCCGAGGCGCAGCGGATGCGGGACCGGTGATCTATTTCGACGACATCGAAGGCGCTCTGCTCAAGCCGCGACCGCTTCCGAAGCCTATTCGCATCGCGTATGCCAAGGGGATCGTGCGACTCAAAGGCCGCCCGCTCGTGGAGATGGCAGCCCGGACGTGCCTCGGAATCAGCGAGCTTCGCATCGGCGCGGTCGTCCCCGCCCGCAAGCAGGCTGTCGAGCTCACCGCGACCTCCATCGGCGTCAGTAGCTTGCTTGGTCGGGTGGTGCTGCAGAGCGTGGCCCAGATCAAGCCCGGCAAGATCAACTATGGGTGGGGCCTCGTGAAGCTGAAGGGGGGTCGCAAATGCGTGCAGCCGCCTACGCGGGACGAGGACACGTCTACTCGTTGATCTTGACCAACACCCCAACCACGATCTGATAGTCGTCACTCTTCGGCGCAGTGCCGTCCTCTCGCGGGAGAGGACTTTCGGTGCGCAGGTATGTGAACTCGGTTGTGAACCGGAAGACACTCGTGATCTTGAGCTTGAGTCTTGCGTTGCCCGTGTGGTTCGTGAGGCCCAGTTGCGTGTAAACCAGATTGCTCCGCCACTCGAGCTCGAGCTTGTTGTCCGGGATGAACTTCCACTTGAAGAAGCTCCCCAGCGAGACCGTGCCATCATGCTGCGGGTTCATGGTGCCCGCCTCGACGCTGAGTAGGTTCGTGTACTGGTAGCCGGGGCCACCATCCAGATTCCACTCGACCTTGCGCGTATCAAAGAGATGCACGCCCACGCCCGCCGAAGGCGTCGCGCGGAGCCTAAGGTTCTGGAGCCTGTCGTTTAGGAACTGC
>CALLDH010000139.1 GCA_937998345.1 uncultured bacterium
AGCGTCCATGTCGGTGCCAGCGTCAGCGTCAGTGCCAGCGTCAGTGTCGGTGTCGGTGTCAGTGCCAGTGTCGGTGTCAGTGTCAGTGTCGGTGCCAGCGTCAGTGTCGGCGTCAGTGTCGGTGCCAGCGTCAGTGCCAGCGGGCCGGAGTGAGGACATCGCATTCCGAAGGCGCGAGGCCAGGGCCCTTCGCCCGCCTTCACCGTTGCGGAGCGAGCGAACACTCGCGCCTTTGATCTCGAGCTCGTGAAGCCTCCACGTGCCTTCGTTGCGCGACAGCGCCAGCTTCGATGCTCCGACGGCAGCATGGTCTGCCCCCTTTTCGCCAAGGAGCGCTGCGACGAAGCCCGCGCGCACGTCGTCGCCTTCTTTGTGCAGGTTCACGCCCTCCATCCAGACCAACGGCCCCTCGGAATCCACCACACGAATCGCCAGGTCTTCGACGGTGTACGTCCTCCCGCCACCGCGTCTTGTCCGGGGCGCGGCTTCTGGCGAGGTGGACGCACCGCCGGATAGTCCTCTCCGCAGTTCTGCGACCGAGTCCTCGAACCCCTCGTATGTGAGGTCGGCCGTCACCTCGATGCCTCGGGCCGACACCGCGCGGATGGATCTGGATCCTCTGAAGAGCGCACCGAGCAGGCTCATCCGTGCGTCGACCTGATCCATGCGTACGAGGAGGCCCCCGTGCCGACCGCGCAACTCGACGCCGACGAACTCGACACCACCGAGAGAGAGGTGCGCCTCGTCGATCTGTGCGTCTAGGCCGAGGCGCTCGCCGATGAGCTGGGACGCTCGGGCCGCCGCACGAGGCGCAGCCCAGATCCAAAGGCCCATCACGAGCATCAGCCCGACGAAGGCCGCAACCACCCATGCGCGTCGCTCGCTGAGGAACCGCAGCATCGAGGCGGGATTATGCCGCGTCTAAAACGTGAAGCCTAATAAAGCTTGCGACTATCGATTTGGATCGTCACAGGCCCGTCCACAGCGGACCGAACCAGCATCATCGCGCGGAAGGTGCCTGTTTCGACCGGCAAGCCCTTGGCGCGCAGTGCCTCGACCACCCGCAAGTAGAGGCGCTCGGCGTCTGTCGGATCTGCTGCGCCGTCGAACGACGGTCGTCTGCCGCGCCGGACGTCCCCGAACAACGTGAACTGGGAGACTACCAACACCGCACCACCAACGTCGGCGACGGACAATGACATGCGGTCGTCGTCATTCGGGAACACGCGCAGGCCGGCAATCTTATCGACGATGTACTGCACGTCCTTGTCCTCGTCGTCGCGCGCCGCACCCAGGTACACCAATAGGCCACGCTCGATCGCGCCAACGACTTCTCCGTCGACGCTGACACTCGCTTCGTGGACCCGCTGAACGACGGCGCGCATGCGGAGTTGCGTAGCACAGGCCGAATCGTCTTGCCCGAGCGAGGTGATGCCCAATACTCCCCCGCGATGAAACCGGTTGTGGGTCTGACGGGTGGGATCGCGTGCGGCAAGACGACCGTGGCCGAGATGTTCGCTGAACTCGGTGTTCCTGTGATCGATGCTGACGATTTGGCGCGTGAGGTCGTGGAACCTGGTACGCCCGGCCTCCAACGGATCGTCGACGAGTTTGGCAAGGGCGTGCTCGACAAAACCGGGCAGCTCGATCGCAAGAAGGTCGGCGACATGGTGTTTGGTGACGAGGAAGCGCGCGCGACGCTCAACGCGATCATGCACCCGTTGATTGGGGCCGCCGGGGCCGAGCGCATCGCAGCCCATCAAAACGACCCGGCGCCGTACATGCTCTACGAGGCAGCGTTGCTCGTGGAAACCGGTGCCTACGAAGGGTTTTCCGCTCTGATCGTCGTAAGCGCAGAGGAATCCGTGCAGCGACTCCGCCTCGTCGCCCGCGACGGATTCACGGTAACGGAAGCCAACGCACGGATCGCTTCACAGTTGCCTCTCGAGAGTAAAACGTCCGTTGCCGATCACGTTGTGATCAACAACGGCGATCTGGATCGAACCCGACGGCAGGTCGCCGAGGTCCACCGCAAGCTCGTGGCGCGGTTCGCATCGAAGGAGTCGAAGTAGTGGGTACGCTAGCGCGATCAGTCTTGGTAACGGGCTTCCCCGGACGGCAACCGGCCGTGCACCTGGTTAGAGAGCTCGTGGCCCACGACGAGCGCTCGGTGTGCTGCCTCGTGACCGAGGGCCGGCAGGAGCGAGCCCTGGAGTTGCTAGAAGCTCTTCCTGCATCGTTGAAAGAGCGCGTGTCGCTTTGGATTGGGGACCCTCGCTCGATGGACCTTGGCCTGAGCGGCGAAGAGTTCGCGGCACTCACCGAGCGGGTCGAGGTCGTTCACCATTGCGCGTTGGTCACGGATCCGGCCGGCACAGCAGAAGAAGCCGACGGCAACGTGCGCGCCACCGCGGAGATCTTGGAGTTCGCGGAGGCCGCACCTCGATTGAGACGCTTGGTCTGCTGGTCGAGCGCCACCGTGTCGGGCAACCGCGAGGGCTTCGTCAAGGAGACCGAGCTCGACGACAAGATGGGCTTTCGCAACCCCATCGAAGAGTCCCTCTATCGAGTAGAGCGCATGCTTGGCGAATCAGCCGACGAGCTGCCGATCGTCGTCCTACGGCCCGCGCTCATGGTAGGCGACTCGGTGACCGGCGAGGTCGAGGACCTGGACGGGCTGTATCTCCTGATCCGCTTCCTCTTGAGCGCCCCGGACGATTACCGAATCCCGACACCCAGCCGAACCGGCGTCCGAATCAGTGCGGTGCCGGTCGACTACGCGGTCCGCGCCGCGTGCCATATCGCCGCCAATGAACAATCGATTGGCCGCACCTTCCACATCGTCGACCCTAAACCGGTCACCGTGCAACATGCCCTCCAGCTCTTCGCCGAGGCCACCGGCCGCCCCGCCCCACGAGAGCACGACCCCCTCAACCTCGCCACAGCACTGATGCGAGCTCCAGGATTGCAGCGCTTCCGAAACACGACCCGCGCCTTCCTCGATCAGCTGAAGACCGACGTGATCTACGACGACCGCAACACCCGAGAGCTCTTGGCCGGTGCGGGTATCTCATGCCCGGCACTCGAGAGCTACGTCGAAATGATGGTGGCAAGAGCGCAGCAGGACTAACTCCCCGACACTGGCACTGGCACTGGCAGAGTTAGCCCTTTGAAAAAGGGGACTGTCCCCTTTTTCTTGGGTGGTTCCGTGTGGAGGGGTGCGGCGGGGCGCGAGTTCCGAGGGGAGGCTTGCGTGGCCTCAGGCCCGAAGCCCCTCCGGCCACCTTGGCAAGCCGACCCGTCCGCAGGGTTCCCGTGTCGCGTCCCGCCGTACCCCGGGGGAGTTACGTTAGCTACCAGCAAGCGTCATCGAAGAAACTCTAAATGTCGGCGAGGCAATCGCGGTGCGCTGATCGAGGTCGTCGGCGACGGCGTCGATGCGCTGCAGCAACTGGTCGAGGTTCAGCGAAATCGTAACCTCCGACACCGGGTGAGAGAGCTCACCATCCTGGATCAGAAAGCCTGAGGCGCCTCGACTGAAGTCGCCGGTGACGGCGTTGAAGCCGAAACCCATCATGCCGGTGACGTAGAGGCCGTGTTTGGTGTCGGCAATGAGCTCGTCGCGCGACTGGGAGCTCGCTCTTAAGATCAGGTTGCTGCTGGAAGGCGAGACTCCCCCTGAAGGCGAGCGCGAGGCGCTGGCTGTGCTTTTCAAGTCGAGCTTTCGCGCGCTGTACGTATCCATCAAGTACGTCTTGAGCATTCCGCTCTCGACGACGACGTTTCGTCGCGAGAGCAGGCCCTCACCGTCGAAGGCGCGAGAGCCTGGCGCTCTTGGGAGCAGCGGGTCGTCGACGATATTGACGAGGTCGCTTGCAACTCGGGTGCCGACTCGGTCGACCAGGTAGGAGCTCTTCCGCCAAATTGCTCCACCAAGCACGCATCCAGCAAAGAGGCCGAGGATCGAACGCGCTGCATCTTTGTCGAAGATGACCGGCAGCTCCTGGGTTGGAAGCTTCCGCGCGCCGAGCTGGGCGATTGTACGCCGTGCTGCCTCCTCGCCAACCCCCCGGCTGTCCTCGAGATCCGCGTAGTGCCGGGAGGCCGACCAATGGTAGCCGCTTCGCTTCTTGCCGTCTTCGTCGTCGGCGACTGGATTGACGACGATCGAAGCGTAGGTGCCGTAGTCGCTGCCCGCGAACCCGCCACTCGTAACGAGCACGCTCACGCCCCTGGCACGGGTGAACGAGGCTCCTTCGCTGTTGGTGATGCGCGGATCGGAATCAAACGCAGCACGCTCTCCGCGCAACGCCCTGGCGAGCGCTTCGTCGGCAGAAATCTGGCTGATAGCTTCGTCGAACGTCTCCAAATCTGCCCACTGCGAGCTCGACGACAGCTCCGATGGATCGGGGGGGCCCGCAAACTCGTCCGACTCACTGAGCCGCGCGAGCTCGAGCGCATCTTCGATCAGCGTGCGTTGACCCGCATCGCTCAAGTCGCTCGTATGGGTCGTCGCGACGCGCTGACCGATCATCACCCTCAAACCAAGGGCGCGCGAGCCGGCTTCCTCGACCAGTTCCGGCTCACCCATGCGCACCTTCACGGACAGATGAGACCCGCTGTGCGCGCCGGCCTCCGCCACATCGGCGCCGCCCTCGATCGCGCGGTCCACCACCGAACGCCCAAGGTCGATGAGTGCTCTGGCCTCTTCCTCCGCCTTGCTCATCCGCCTGCCACCTGCGTCCCGCCAACGGTCATCGAGGCGATCTTGATCGTCGGACAACCGACACCGACCGGCACAGATTGCCCCTCCTTGCCACAGGTCCAGATCCCATCCGAGACCTGGAAGTCGTGACCCAGATTGACCACGTTGCGCATTGCCTCCGGCCCATTGCCAATGAGGTTCACGCCCTTGAGCGGCGCAGTGACTTTTCCGTTTTCGATCAGATAGCCCTCGGTCAGGGAGAACACGAAGTCGCCATTGGAGATGTCGACCTGCCCGCCACCGAATTTCTTGGCGTACACCCCGCGGCTGACACTGCGAATGACGTCCTCGGGTGCATCCTGCCCGCCGAGGAGCATCGTGTTGGTCATGCGCGGCATCGGGTGGGAGCGGAAGCTCTGCCGGCGTCCGTGCCCGTCCGAGCTAATTCCGAAAAAGTCCGCGCTGTGGCGATCTTGCATGTAGCCCTTCAGGACACCGTCCTCGATGAGAACGGACCGAGTTGGAAGTTGCCCCTCGTCATCCACGTTGATGGAGCCACGTGACCCTTGCAGCGACGCGTCGTCGACGACGGTGCACAACGCACTGGCGACCTCCTGGCCCACGCGGCCCGAGTAGTTGCTCGTCTTCTTGCGATTGAAATCCGCCTCTAGACCGTGCCCGACGGCCTCGTGAAGCAAGATCCCGCTGTCGCCAGGCGCCAGGACCACATCCATTTCGCCTGCCGGCGCCTCGCGCGCGTCCAGCATCACCAGCGCTTGCTGCACGGCCTGTTCGGCATGCCATTCTGGGGTCTGATCGTCGAAGTACTCGAGCCCCATGCGACCGCCGCCTCCCGAGGAACCCGATTGGCGGTTCCCTCCGTCCTCGGCGATCACACGAATGCCGAACCGGATCAGCGGCTGACGGTCGTGCGCCATATGCCCCAGGCTATTGGCGATGAGCACCTCGCGAACACTCTCGGCGAAGGAGGCATCGACCCGGACCACCCGCGCGTCGGAAGCTCGCGCAGCACGATCAGCGCGTTCGAGAATCGTCTTCTTTGCCTCGCCTTCCACGTCCAGGGATTCGGCCGAAACCGGATATCGGCTGGGCATGTCACGCATCGACACGTCGACTGGCGCAATCGGCCGGCCGCCGGCTGCGATCTGAGCCGCGGTCTCCGCCGCCTGCTTCATTGCGTCGAATGAGAAATCTTCGCAATAGGCATAGCCGGTCGCATCGCCCTTCATGACCCGGACGCCCAGCCCCATCGACACGGCCCTCGTGGCGGATTTCAGGATCTGCTCGTCGTAGACGTAGCCTCCGCTAACGGAGTACTCGAAAAACAAATCCGCGTAGTCGCCGCCCTTCTGGAGGGCGATCCTTAAGAGGCGATTGGCGATGTCCGCATCGATGGTATGCGACCCGTGCTCGGCGAACGGGGCATGGTAACGGCCTGTCATGAGTTCGCGCGCACTTTAGAGCCCGGGTCCAGCGATGGCCACTTCTATCGACTGAGGAACCCGATTACGGCGTCGATGACGCGATTCTGACGCGCTCGCCCGAGCCCCGCGAAGATCGGCAGAGCCAGGACTTCGCGGCTGGCCCGTTCTGACACTGGAAGCGATCCCTCTGCGTAGCCGAGATGCGCGAAGCATTCCTGCCGATGAAGCGGCACTGGGTAGTAGATCGCCGTCGCGATCTTTTCGGCTTGGAGATGGGCTTGCAATTCGTCCCGGCGGGAGGTGCGGAGGACGTACTGATTGTAGATATGGCCCTCGAAGCGGCGCGGCGGAGACCGCAGCAAGCTCTCGTCCAAGCCGGAAGCGGAAAACGCGGCATCGTAGCGTGCTGCGTTCTCTCGCCGGCGTGAGGTCCATCCCTCGAGCTCGGGGAGCTTCACGCGCAGGAGAGCGGCTTGCAGAGCGTCGATGCGAAAGTTCCCGCCGATCACCGAATGGTAGTACTTGGGATTGCTCCCGTGCGCCCGCATCACGCGGGCCTTGCCCGCAAGTGCAGAGTCCTGCGTCGTCACGAGCCCGCCATCCCCGAAGCCGCCCAGGTTCTTCGATGGGAAGAACGAAAAACAACCGAATGCACCGAGGCTGCCGACGGGACCCGCCGGGCTCTTCGTGCCAATCGCCTGCGCTGCGTCTTCGATGATCGGAAGGCCGTGCTTCGTCGCGACTCCCGACAACGCGGCCATGTCGCAGGCCTGTCCAAACAGGTGAACGGGAATGATCGCACGTGTGCGCCGCGTCACCGCTGCCGCGACCTGCTCGACATCGATGTTGAATGTGTCGGGCCGAATGTCGACAAAGACCGGGGTCGCGCCTACGCGGGCAATGCATCCGGCCGTCGCGAAGAACGAGAATGGTGTGGTGATCACCTCGTCGCCTCGACCGATTCCCAACGCCATCAGCGCGACCATCAGCGCATCCGTCCCGCTCGACACGCCAACCGCGTGGTCCGCACCGATGTAGTCCGCGACCTCGCGCTCAAACGCTTCAACTTCAGGGCCGAGGATATAGTGTCCGGACCGAATGACCTCAGCGGCCTTCTCGGTCAGCCGATCGATCAGCGGCCCGTTCTGGGCCGCAACGTCGAGCATCGGGATCGCATCTTCACTCACCGCTCGGCACCCTGCGGCATCCCTGCGCGCCCACGTCGTACTCCTCGCCACATCGGGCACACACGCCGTCGTCCGGCAGCACCTCGCCGCAACGGCACGCCCAGGCCAAGCGTCGGGCCGGATTGCCCACCATGACCGCATGGGCCGGGACGTCGTTGGTCACCACGCTGCCCGCGCCGATGAGCGCGTACTCCCCAAGGGAGTGTCCACACACGATGGTCGCGTTCGCACCGACGGTCACGCCTCGCCCCACGGGCGTAGGGGCGAATTCTTCCTTGCGTTCGACGTGTGCGCGGGGCGTCAACACGTTGGTGAATACGCAACTCGGCCCAAGAAAAACGTCGTCCGCGATCGTGACGCCTGCATAGACCGACACGTTGTTTTGGATCTTCACGCCGTCGCCGATCTCCACTCCCGGACCAATGAAGACGTTCTGTCCGAGGACGCAGCTCGCGCCGATCGTCGAGCCGCTCGATACGTGAGTGAAGTGCCAGATCCGCGTTCCAGCGCCGACCCGCGCGCCATCATCGACCACAGCCGTTTCGTGAATGACCGGCGCGCCCATCACCGCTCCCCGGCGAGCTCGATGCGCGCGCCTCCCTGCGCCAGCGATGCAGAGCCGCCTTCGAGGGTCCTAACGACATGAAGGCCGGACTCCCCGTCGGCGACCGGCGCTTTCCGAGTGCGAATGGCCTCGAGAAACGCCAGGCACTCGCGGCGCAAGGGCTCGGCCATCTTGAGCGCCGGGATGAGAATGTCGCCGGTGCGAATTCGAACCCCCTCTTCGTAGCTGAGGGTCGCCGGCGGTTCGACGCCTTTGTCGAACACGGCAAGCTTCTGGTCGGGAGACGTGTCGTCGAAGACAGCCATCTTCCGGTCACCAACCACGGTCAGCTTTCGCTTCTTGTGTGGATCGAGCCAGCTCACGTGGACGTGCGCCATGCGACCGCCGGGATAGTGGAGCGTTGCAAACACGACGTCTTCAATGCCGCGTTCCGACTGCAGATAGGACGAACCGGTCGCACTGACCGCCTCAGGACATGCCCCCAATAGATAGTTGGCAACCGAGATGTCGTGCGGAGCGAGGGACCACCAGGCGTTTTCCTCGCGGCGAACCACACCGAGGTTGAGGCGTTGCGCGTAGACGTACAGCACGTTCCCGAGCTCGCCGTCATCGATGAGGCCCTTGAGACGCTCGACGGCCGGATGATAGAGGAGCAAGTGACCCACCATGAGGATCCGTCGATCTCGCGCGGCAAGCGCACAAAGAGCTGCCGCCTGGTCGCCCGAGAGGCACAAAGGCTTCTCCACGAAGACGTCCCGACCCGCGCGAAGAGCGGCTTCGGCCACCTCGAAATGGGAGGGGGCGTGGGTGGCTACCACGACCGCTGAAACCGAGGGATCGTCGAGAACGACTCGGAGGTCCGTGACTGCCGAAACACCCGGATAGAGCGCCGCCATCTCGCTTCGGATGCCATCGTGGTGATCACACACGTAGCGGAGATCGGCCTCTGGGATGGCCGAGTAGTTCCGAACATGGTTCTTGCCCCAGCCGCCCGCCCCTACGACGGCAATCCCCACTGGCTCAGATCGACTCAAGCGGCCCCCGCCTCATCCGGGTAGTTTAGCAGCCTGGGTGCCCTTCCTCGAAACTTGTGCCTGGATCGTTCGGTCAGCGCAGCATGGCGCGGCATTCGGACACGTATTGGCCTTTACCGAGCTTCACGCAGTTTTGGTAGGCCTGGCGCGCGCCTTGCCGATCGCCGCGCATCTGTCGCGCCGCGCCGAGGGTGACCCAGGCCAGGCCGTTCGTGGGATCGACCGCCGTCGCGCGCTCCGCGAGCTCAGCCGCCTCACGCGTGTGGTTTCGGGCTAGCATCAGGCGAGCGAACTCGGCCAACGCGGGGCTCCCCTCCGGGTTGAGCTCGATGGCGCGCCGGTAGGCAGCCGAAGCGCGCGCGCCTCGTTTGAGTCGTCGAGCTAGAGCGAGCTGCGCCTCATACGTATCCACGGCACCCGTCTCGGGGAAGATCGCGTCGGGATTTGGAGCAGGGGCAGGCTCGGTGTCCGGGGCCGGGGCCGGGTCCGTGACCCTGGGCGGGGCGGGCCTGGTGTCCGGCGGGGCCGGGGCCGGGTCCGTGACGGGGGCCGGGGCGGGGTCCGTGACGGGGGCCGGCGCCGGGTCGGTGTCAGTCTCAGTGCCAGCGGCGGTGTCAGCGGCGGGGTCAGTGTCAGTGACACCGGCAGTGTCAACGGCGGTGCCAGCGGCAGTGTCAACGGCAGGGTCAGCACCACCCGGCGAGAACCAATACGCGAGAGCCGCTACGGCACCGCCGATCGCCAGGACCAGCAGCGCCCAGGGCAACATCGTTGGTTTCGCTGGACGCCTTGGAGCAATGGAGCTCGTCCGTACCGCGCGTGGCGCGCGAATGCTCGCCTCAGCCGCCGCCTGTTCGAACACCTGTTCGTACGTGAGTGGAGGTGGGTCCACCTCGGGAGGCTCGTGGTAGTCGACAATGGGTTCGCGCTCTTGTTCCTCGCCGCGCTCCGCGGCCGCGTCGATCGGGCGGTCGCTCGGAGGCGTCGAGCGGATGAATGGGCCCGGCGGCGGATCCGAGTCGATCGCGACGATCGCTTCCTCGACCTCCGGGTCGTCGCAGAGCTCGTCCAAGGTGCTGTCCCATTGCCCAACCTCAACCGTCTCGCGACCGGAGATGTCTTCACGCTCGTCGACCGCGGGAGCACGTCCGGCCCAATTCAGCATCGTTCCGCCCGCGTACATCGAGCTCTCGGGCCGCACTGCCTGGAAACCTGCAGGCGTCTGCTGACGCGTACGGGCCGGCGGCGGCGCAGGCTGCCATCCCGCGCCCTCAGGCGGCAAGTCGGACGGTGGCGTAAGAGCGGCCGGCGCTCCGGATGGCTTCGTCACCGCGTGCTCCAGAGCCAGGTCGTCGGCGGTCGCCGGGGACGGAAGCGACACAGGCGTCGACTTCAAATCCGCGGGGGGCACCGACGCTGGCACCGACCCTGGCCCTGCGGCTGGCACCGACGCTGGCCCTGCCGCCGGGGCAGACACTGACCCTGTGGCTGGCACCGACCCCGCCACCGCCGCCATCTCTGGCGCCGTCACCGAGGTCGACGAGTGCGCCACATCCGGGAGCCTCGGCGCCGCGGGCACGGCAACGCCCTCCACCGGCAAGCCGGCCGGCCCTGGAATTGTGTTGATGCCCTCTTTCGGAGGCGGGGCCGAGGATCGAACGGAGACCTCGGTGAGGATCGGAATGCTGTCCTGTACCCGACCGATCTCACGAACCATTCCCTCGAAGTACAGGTCCACGACTTTGCGCAGGGCTTCGACGTGGTCTCCCCCATGCGCGCGCAGCAGCTCCCCCACACTCTTCTTCCCGTCGATCAGCCGAACCATCTCGTTCTGGTCGTCGGGCATGTCGCGAAGCCGCTCGCGAAGCATCTCCGCGTCGACCTCGAGCACGGCATCGAACGACGGGAGGAGCTCGGACAAACGGCTCCACTCGTCGAGCCTTCGCATGCCTTCCATCAAGAGCGCCTGCGTCGTCCGGTGAACGGTACGCTCGCTCAGGCTCACACGCCTGAACTCGAGGTCGAACGTGCCGTCGCGCCAAAGCAGGTGCCGATAGACCGCATCCTCACCGATCAATTCCTCGACCGTAGCGTTGATCACCGCACCAGAATCAAAGGATATCATCCCCGCTTGCCCATCGATCGAGACGAGGGTGAGCACGCCGGATTTCCGGCTCACGTCGATTGTCTGCAACAGGTCGACGACGCTCATCTCAGAAAGCGAGCCGCTGAACCGCGTGCGCGCGTCGCTACTCTTGTGCGCAAGCCCGGCGCGCGCCTGCCGCGCGAGCTCGATGCCCACACGGGCGACCACCTCACGAATGTAGATCGGCTTGGTGAGGTAGTCCTCGACGCCGAGCTCCAGCCCACGGATCTTGCTTTCGATCGACTCATCGCTCGACAGGAACATGAACGGGATCTGTGACCATTCCGAATTTTGCCGCAGCTGTTCGACGAACTCGAATCCATTCAAGTCGCTGAACGTCGTGTCGGAGAGAATCAGGTCCGGCTTGTTGGCATGCAGGATCTCGAAAGCCTTCCCCACACTGGGACATCCGGCCACGTTGTAGCCGGCGTTCCGGAGGCTCACTTCGAGCACGCGGAGACTACGGGGATCGGCATCGACGACGAGAAGGTTTTGCTTGGTCACTGCGGCCTTTTGTCAGCGGGATTGTGCGAATGGGCGCACTGCCATGTCAAGCATGCCTTCCGGCCGCGGGCGTGATAACTTGACAATCGTGGGATGAAAAAGCTCGGAAGCATCCAAAGCGTGATCATCGGCGCAGTACTCTTACTGGTTGCCTGTGAAAAACCGCACGCCGATATGGCGTTCCATGAGCTGGACCCGGACTTCGGGGGCCTCCAGGGCGGCAAGACGGTGAAGGTCGTCGGCCGGAGCCTGCGGTTGGACATCGGCTATGCCGTCTACTTTGGTCAGCTTCGGTCTCCCCAGGTATCGATTCAAAGCGAAAAGGCTCTACTCGCCGTGACACCGCGACGCGCGATCCCAGGGGCGGTCGACGTGACCATCCGCGCGGACAACGGCTCGGTGTTCGTGATCCAGCAAGGCTTCGAGTACATCAATCAAGGGGGCAACCTCTTGGACGAGTCGGAAGCGCCGTAGCCCTCACGAGCCGGCATCGGCTCCTCCGTCTGCGCCCGCGTCTGGAGAGGGCAAGCACACGCCCGACAGGCATGCCAAGCCCGCGGCGCACTGGGCAGTCCGAGTGCAAGGCTCGTCGAGCTGCTTTGGCTGCTGGTCACGGCCACAGCTCAGAGCGACGAGACAGAACGAAAGCCACAGGAGTCGGCGAAGCATCGC